>NZ_DASURI010000405.1:0-2223 GCF_036280135.1 Longimicrobium sp. | reverse complement strand
GAGCCGCCGCGAGTTCCAGACCGCGCGAAGGACTCTGGCGGCGACGAAGGATCTTGTATGCGAGACTCGGGGCCGGCTTCCGTGCATGGAAGCCGGCCCCGAGTTTCGCGCACAAGATCCTTCGGGGCCACGCGCATCCCGCACGGGCGAGGTCCGCGCGGGACCCTGAATAGAAAGTGCAGGCTCGGGAGCTGGTGGCAGCCTCTGCGCGCGCGCCCCCTCCGGGCTCGCGGAGCTCGCCCACCTCCCCCAATAACCCCTGGGGGAGGTTGAACTGCGGTGGCTTTCATCCCGCAGGGTGCGCGCAGTGCCGAATGACTCAGGATGACAATCGCGGACGATCCGGAAAAGCCTACTCCCCGAAGTCGTACAGGCCGCGGTACAGGGCCATGTTGCGGGTGAGGATCTTCACGTAGTCGCGCGTTTCCGTGAACGGGATGCGCTCCGTGAACAGCTCCTCGTCGCGGTACTCGGGGAACCGGCTCCACGTGCGGATGCGCCCCGGCCCCGCGTTGTACGCGCCGAACACGCTGGGCAGCGAGCCGTCGTACGCGCGCATCTGGTCCGCCAAGAAGCGCGTGCCCAGCGCCACGTTGATCTCCGGGTTGAACAGCAGCTCCGCGTCCCACTGCTGGATGCCCAGCCCCGCCGCCACGCCGCGCCCCGTCTCGGGCATCACCTGCATGAGCCCGCGCGCGCCCGGCCCGCTCACGGCCGTGGCGTTGAACCACGACTCCTGGCGGATCATGGCCGCCACCAGCGCCGGCTCCAGCCCGCGCGCCCGCCCCTCGCCCTCGATGATGCCGCGGTACGGCAGCGGATACAGGATGCGGAGAAAGCGCGCGCTCACGGGCTCGTCCTTCTGCTGCAGCGCCAGGGCGATGCGGATGCCCTGCGACGTGTAGCCGCGCTCGTTGATGGCCTCCGCCAGCGGATACAGCAGCGCCCGGTTCTCGCCCGCCTCCTTCACCCGCCGCGCCACCTCCGCCGATGCCTCGGTGTCCAGGCCGGCGGCGCGCAGCAGGTCCACGGCGTACATCCACCGCGCCACCGTCTCCACGGCGTCCGCGTCCACCGTGGACGAGTCGCCGGCCAGGGGGATGGGCCAGTACGATTGCCGCAGCCGCTCCGCGGACTGCAGCGCGTAGTAGCTCAGCGGCTCCTTCCCGCGCACCTCGCGGTACAGCGCGGCGGCCCCGGCGGAGTCGCCCCGCGCGGCGCGGGCGCGGCCGGCCCAGTACGTGGCCTGCGCCCAGTACGCCGGCACGGCACGCCCCTGGTCAAACGCGGCCTGCGCGGCGGCGAAGTCGCGCGACACCATGGCCATGCCGCCCAGCCGCATGAGCGCCAGTCCGGCGCGCTCCGTTCCCGGCGCGCGCTGCGCCGTGCGCTGGTAGCCCGCCCGCGCGCCCGCCAGGTCGTTGGCGTCGTGCGCGATGTCGGCGACCAGGAACAGCGCCTCGGCGGCGGACGGCGTTCCGGGAAAGCGGTCCGCCGTGCGCAGAAAGGTGGCGCGCGCCTCCGCGCGGCTGCCGGCGCGGTACTGCGCGCGGCCCGTGAGGTACATGGCCTCGGCGCCCTCCGCGCCGCCGGCCGCGTACAGCGGAGCCGCCGCCGCGGAGACGTCGGCGTAGCGGCCGGCGGCAAAGAGCGCGCGCACCAGCCGCAGCCGCACGTCCGCGTTGCCGGGGTTGGCGGCCAGGTACGCGCGGTATCCGTCGATGGCGCGCGTCTTGTTCCCCGCGCGGTCGTACACGGTGCCGATGGCCAGCCGGTCCGCCGGCGTGAGCCCCGCAAGCCCGTTCAGCAGCCGCGCGGCGTCCACCGACGGCGCCTCGGCCAGGGCGGCGCGCAGGCGCTGACGGGCGGATTCGGTGTCGCCCAGCCGCAGCATGGCCTGCGCTGCGGCCACGTCCAGCGCCGCGCGCTCCGCCGGGTCCGCGGCCTGCTCACGGAGCCGCAGCGCCAGCGCGCGTGCGCCGGGCACGTCTCGCGCGGCCAGCTGCGCCCGCAGGCGCGCGGCGCGGGCGCGGCCCGGCGCGGGCAGGTCGTCTTCCTCCGCCTCCACGAACGCGCGGACCCGGGCCGTGTCTCCGCGCTCCGCCAGCGCCTCGGCCGCCAGCGTGGCCGCCCACCCGCTGACGGCGGGGATGGCCTCGCGGGCGTGGTCCAGCGCGCGCACGCCATCGTCCACGCGGCCGGCGCGCAGCAGGGCCAGCGCGG
>NZ_DASURI010000404.1:0-7819 GCF_036280135.1 Longimicrobium sp. | reverse complement strand
CATGCCAGGCATCCTGCGCCAACACGTGTCCCGTGTCGTGCGCCCACACCAACTGCATAGCCGCATGCAAAGGTGGCGGCGAGCTCCAGAGCGCAGAGGGCTGGTGTCCGTAGTTCTGGGAGAGAGAGGCCGCCGGTAGGTGGATGGGTGCTGGGGGCGCCGAGCGCGCTCGCCCCCCAGCCACCACACGAGACGGAACAACCAACGACAACTCCACCCCCCCCGCGCCGTCCCTTTCCCGGCGGCGGCGGTGTTGCTCAGCACGAGGCGGATGCCACGCAACGCGAAGCTCACAGACGCGCAGCTCGAGCAGCTGCGGGACGCAGCAAGGGACCTGCCGGAGGGCCGGCGCGCGGCGTTCGTGCGGGAGCAGGCGGACCTGCTCGGCTGCGCACCGAGCACGATCTACCGCGCGCTGGAGAAGGTCGCGCCGGTACGCACCCGTCAGCGGCGGAGTGACGCCGGCGCCATGCGGGCGATGAACCAGGAGACGTTCCTGGACCTGGCCGCGTTCACCGCCCGCTTCGACTTCGAGGCGGAGCTCGCGATCGACACCTACAACGCGAACCGAGCGGCCGCCGGGCTGCCCTCGGTGGACTGCCACCCGGAGACGCTCCGCCGGCACCTGCGGCAGAAGCAGGTGAGCCGCCGGCACAACGTCCAGGACCTCCGGGTCCATCGCGCGTGGGAGGCGCCGTACTCCAACCACACGCACCAGATCGACTCCACCCAGGCGCATTGCTACTACATCGACCGCGACAGCTCGATCGGGCACGAGCCGGCCGTGGCGCTGAACAAGAACAAGCCGGGCAACGAGCGCCCCCGCGTGTGGATGATCGGGATGGTGGACGACTACTCGCGCCTGCGCTGGGGCCGCTTCTTCACCTCCGAGGCCGGGCAGTGCTGGTGGGCCCTGATGGAGAGGGCATGGAGGAAGCCGGCGGACACGAGCGTATGGCCCGCCTACGGGATGCCCCAGCAGGTCTACTCCGACTGCGGCACCGGCTACAAGAGCAGCCTGGTCAGGCGGACGATGGGCGAGCTGGGCGTGGAGTACAGGTCCGCCCTGCCGTCCACCGAGCACGAGACCAACGCCCAGGCCAAGGGGAAGATCGAGCGCGCGCTGCAGCTGCTCCAGCTGTTCGAGAAGCTCACCAAGATGCGCCGCTTCGACGACCTGGAGGAGATGAACCGGGCCTTCGAGAAGTTCCTGGTCTTCATCAACCGCCGGGTTCACGCGCGCACCGGGCAGAGCCCATTCCACCGCTGGCTGGCGGGCATGCACGACCGCAGCGTGCGGCTGCTTCCCCCGCCCGAGGTGACCGCCCGGATGGCGTTCGACCAGCGGGAGCGGCTGGTGAGCAAGACGCTGGAGATCCGCCTGGAGAGCCAGGTCTACCAGCTGCCCCGCCGCGCCCCCTTCATCGACTTCATCGGGCAGAAGGTGATGGTGGAGTACCGGCGCCACGACCTGAGCAGGATCACCGTGATCCTCGACCGCGAGGAGCACGAGATCGAGGCGGTGGTGGCCACGCCGGACGTCGCCGGCGAGTGGAAGTCGGCGCCGGTGCCGGACGCGGTCAAGCTGAAGCGCGAGCTGCTCAAGCGAGACATCTCGCACTTCGACCCGCACCTGGTGCACGACTACCGGCTGGCGAGGACGGAGGAGCGCTTCGCGGCCCAGCTGGACGAGACGCCGCACCCGCTGGCCGAGGCAGCGGCGGCCGTGCGGATGATCCGCCGGGGCAAGGCGCAGGACCGGCTGGCCGCCCTGGGCCTGGTCTCCACCCCGCCGAGCCCCGCGGACCGCGCCGCGCTGGACGCGCTGTTCGGCGACCGCCCGGAGATCCCGGAGCCGGAGCTGTCCCGCTGGATCGCGGCCCGGCAGGAAGACCCGATGGCCGGCACGGCAACGACGCCGACGCTCGCGCTGGCCTGATCGGCGACCGAAAACGAAAACCCATTCAACCGGAGGATCCAGAAGCATGAGCCAGATCCTGATCAGCACGGAAGTGGTCCCCGCGGCGGCGGGGTTCCGGGAGCGCGACTACGAGCAGCTCCGCCGCATGGCGGCCTTGACCCCGCAGGAGGACTCGTTCGCGCTGGGCGACGGGGCCTTCGCGGACCTGACGGCGAGCGGCACGTGGATGGTCTCGGACGAGGACGCCACGGTGGAACTGTCCCTGGCGGCCCTCACCCGCCTTGCGATCGTCGCCGGGGTGCTTTCGCGCGGCGACCAGCCCGCACCCGACGACGCCGCGGCCCCGGCCGGATACCCGTACGGCGGCGCGCACCGCGTCGTCCACGTGGACGGCACGTTCAGCCACCGCGGTACCCGTTACCAGCTCGCCCGTGAGGCGCAGCTGGCTGGCCAGCGCGTCCGCGTCTTCTTCGGCCGCGGCACGCGCGTCTGCGTCGTCCGACGCGGCCGGGCGCACGATCGAGGTCGCCCCCGAGCAGGAGGTGGCACTGTGAACCGGGCCGAGCTCACGGCGGCGATCGCCGCCACGCTGGTCGACCCCTCGATCGCCGGCGTGGTGCTCGACCCCGACGAGGGCGTCCTGATCAACCTGTCCAACGGCCGGACGTTACACGTCACCCTTCAGCTCGAGGTCGTGCACACGGACGCGGGCCATGTCCATGCTGCGCTCGCCATGTGGGCGTCGATGATGGTTCCCGTCCGCGCAATCGAGTCGTGGAGTGACGACGAGCGCGACGAGGTGATGACCTGGGCGTGCATGGACGAGGCGGACCGCCGGACCTACGGCCCGCCCCCGGTGCTCCGCGGCGGCCGGCTCGTGTGGGGCGCGGACCCGGAGTTCTTCCCCGGGCTCAAGCTCGCCGCGCACGGGGCCGGGTGCCGCTTCCACCCGACCGCGGCCGCGCCGTTCCTGGTCTACGACGAGGACGGCGACACGTACCTGGGCGCCGACCAGGGCTGGTCCCACGAGGCGGCCACGCTCATGGCCATGCGGCTCAACGCCGGCCACGCCCGCACCCTGAATGCGCTTCTCGGGGACGCGGGAGCGGGCACGTGAGCGAGCACACCCCCCCGCTCGTGGGACGCGACCAGGTCGCGCTCCCGCGGCGCGTCGTTCCGGCGGCCCCCTGCGACATCTGCGGGACCATGGTCGCGCCGTCCACGCTGCAGGTGCACCACGCCAACGGCCGTAAGGAGGCGCGCGCCTGCCGGCTCTGCAGCGGCGCGATCGACGAGATCCGCAAGCGCTTCCAGCTCGCGCAGTCTCGCGCGCGGGTCGCATTCGAGGACCAGCTGTTCCGCGTCGTGCGCGAGGTCCGCACCGGCGTTACGGACCTGCCCACGTTCGACCAGCCGGATCTCGCATGATCACCGTGAGCGTGCGGGCCAGGAAGGGCGCGCTGATGGCGGCGCTGTGGCGCGAGATCCTGCTCTCCGTCGAGGGCCTTCCCGAGGACGCACCGGCAGCCGCTGCCCTCACGGCCGGCCGCGACGCCGCCTCCCGCCTGCTCTCGGCCGCGGAGAAGGGCAGCGTGGTCTACGTGCAGCTGACGGCCTCCAGCAGCCCCACGGGCGGCTGGAGCGCCACGGTGATGATGGACGTTACGCCCCCGGAGGCCAGATGAGATCCGCACGCGCAGCCGCTTCTCCCGCCCCTCCCGCGTTCGCCTACCGGGCGAAGCGCTACCTGATGGAGAACGGGATCTCGCTCAAGCAGCTCGTGGAGCGCTTCGGCATGAGCACCACCAGCTGGAGCCTGTTCCTGGGCGGGGACCCGCGCCGCCAGTTCGCCGGAGGGCGCGAGAAGGTGATGGAGGCACTGGCGGAGCGCCGGCTCGACGTGCCCGCGTGGCTCTGGGACCCCGAGACCGAGGAAACCGCGAAAACGAGCTACCGGCGCCCGCCGGAGCCCAACCCGATGGAGGCCAGCATGCTCGACGCGCAGTTCCTGAGCGAAGGCGCCCGGAAGAAGTTCCGGCTCTTCGCCAACCCGTTCGACCCCTACGCCGTGGCCGGGCCCGACGGGCTGCCGCGGCTCGCGGATCTCACGCTCTCCCGCGCCCAGGGCGCCGTCTACCTGCGGCTCAAGCAGGCTGCGTTCTCGTGGGGCTTCACGGCCGCCTACGCCGGCCCGGGCTACGGGAAGAGCATCGTGCTGCAGCGCGCGCTCGCGGACGCCGCGGACGCGGCCGCGCGTGCCCAGCATCGCCTGATCGTGGTCACGCCGGCCAACATCGACCGGCGGCGGATGACCGTGGGCCACATCATCGGCGAGCTGCTCCGCCAGCTCTCCGACCAGCCGGTTCCCCAGGCCACCAACGCGCGCGACGCCCGCCTCAACAAGGTGCTGCGCGAGTACAACCAGGCGGGCGACCGCGTTGCGCTCGTGATCGAGGAGGCGCACGAGCTGTCGCTCGAGACCCTGAAGGACATCAAGCGCCTGCACGAGGGCCACCACGGCTTCCGCCCGCTTCTCGGCATCCTCCTCGTCGGCCAGCTGGAGCTCCGGGCGAAGCTCGACCCGGTCCGAAATCCGATGCTGGCGGAGGTCGCGTACCGCGCGGCCGCGGTGGAGCTGGGGCCGATCGCGCGGGACGAGGTGCGCTCCTACCTGGCGAGCCGCATCGCGCTGGTGGGCGACATCGAGGTGGAGCAGCTGTTCACGAAGGACGCGATCGACGAGCTGGGCAGGCAGCCCGACGCGTCCCTCACCCCGTTGAACCTCAACAACGTCGCCATGGCCGCGCTCAACTGCGTGGTGGCGCGCGGGTGGGACCTGGTCACGGCGGAGGTGATCACCGACGTCCTGACGGCCAAGCCGCACGAGCGGGAGCGCTGGGGGTCCCTGTGAGCCGCGGCCATCGGCTGCAGGCGGTGATGTACGCGCCCCGCGGCGGCTGCCTGTTCCACGACTGGGACCTGGTGCACAGCACCGGGCGCCACGACTACGAGCAGTGCACCCGCTGCCAGGCGCGGCGCATCGTCGACGTGGACGCGCACGCCCCGACGTCGGAGACGGTCGACGTGGACTGGGCGTGCCGGCACCACCAGGAGCTGCCGGCCACCGACCGCCTGGCGGCGTTTGGGTGATGGGGCAGCTCCCGTTCGTGCCCAGCCGGGGCTGCCTGGGCTGCCCCAACCGGGGCACCTGCCACTCGCCGCGGCAGCGCGTCCAGGACCCGCAGATCGAAGCCGGGCGCCACTACCTCTGCCCGTTCTACCGCGGGATCAGCAAGGCGACGGCGCAAAAGCAGGCAGGCACGTTCTACAGCTACATCGACCAGTGTAACGCGCTTTACCGGAGCATCCTGGGCCACCTGCGCGGGGAGGGAGGGCACCGTGCCGAAGGGAGGTAAGGGCGACGTGGATGGACAGCGCGAAACCGCGCGCGCGCGCGAGCGCATAAAGACGGACCCGGTGTTCGCCGCCGGCTGGCGGGCGCAGCGACGTGCGCAGAAGCAGCGGGCCGCGGAGCGCAGGCGGAGCGCCGCGGGGCGGACAGCGGCTGGGCAGTGGACGTTCGACACCCAGAGTGGCCCGAACCTCTGCCGCACGTGTCGCAGCGTAATCGAGGACAGGGCGATGTACTGCAACAACGCGTACTGCAACCCGACGAACCGGTCACGGCGTCGGCGCCGGTCGCGCCGATGATCACCGCGGACCAGGTGCGCGTGGAGGTGAACGCGCTGATTGACTCCCACGGCCATCTCAACGTGGCAGCCGCGTGCGTGCGCCAGCTCGCCGGGTACGCGCAGCAGGGTATGCGCGCGGCCGCCGCGGCCGAGAACGAAATCGTTCGGGACGAGCCCCTGCCGGGGGGCGACGAAATGCGCGTCTCGGCCGAGCTGCGGAGCACCATGGGGAAGCTGTACCGGGCCGCGGGCCACCAGACCTTCTACACCGTGGTGACGGTGCTCACCCTCGAGTATGCGCTCCGCGGCGCACGCGCCAAGGAGGTGGACGACCTGGTGGACCCGGGTGGTCACCACACGGCCGCGCCACCCCCGTGTCCCAGCTGCCGGGAGAAGCTCGCCGCGATCGCGCGCTACAGGCGCGTCCTCGCCGGCGCGCGGACGGACCGGCCGCTCGGCGGGTCTGAGTCGAAAGCAAGCCAGGGAGGGGACGATGGCGAGTAGCAGCAAGCAGGTCCCCCTGCCCTGATGGACGCGCAGCTCGCCCTCCACCTGGACGCGACGCGTCCCGCGCTCTCCTGGGACCAGCTGGATCCCGAGGAGCTCGCCGTCGCCCGCGTGCTCCGGTGGGGAAGGGCGGGCGCCCTGCAGGTCAAGGAGGTCGCCGCGGCCGCGGGCCTGCCGGTGCGGCGTACACAGAAGGTCGTCCACCGGCTGCTGCACGAGCGCCACTGGCCCATCGGCACCAGCATGGCGGAACCGTTCGGGAACTACCTGATCGATTCGGCTGACGAGCTCGAAGACACCGTGGAACTGCTCCGGGCTCGTGGGCTGTCCGAGCTGACGCGCGCGGCCGCGCTGCGGAAGATGACAATCAACGCCTACCTGGCTGCCGTGCAGGCTGAGCTCCCGGGACTCCTGGCCGGCGGTGCAGGCTCGACATCGTAGACCACGAACGAAAGGAAGCGCACCATGAACGAATCCAAGGAACCCGGTACGAGCGTCGCCGTGACAGGGGCGGCGAGCGCCGCTCTGACAACCCTCGGCGCACGGCGCTGGCTCCCGACGGCGGACGAGCTCGCGCAACTGGCCGAGGCGGTGATGGAGATCCGCTCGCAGGAGGAGAAGGAGGGCCACTACCACGGCATCGAGTTCGGCCACGACCCCATGGAGGAGGAGGCCTCCGGAAACGGGTACTTCGCGACGCTCTACCGGCGGGGGAACGACCCGATACACGGCGAAGGCGCCGTCGCAGCGCACGCCGTCCAGAGCTTGTACGAGCAGTGGGTGGTGGGCCGCTGGGCAGCCGGCACCCCCCCGCGGGCGAGAACGCCCTGGAGCGCCGGGCCGGGAAAGCCGGCCCTTTCGGCGGAGACGGGGGAAGTGCTCGCCCAGGCCCTGGTCCTGCTCGGCGACCAGCTCAAGCGGGTCCGCGGCATCCTCGATCGCCTTTCCGGGACCGAGGACCTGAGGGCCGCGGCAGGGGAGGTCGGGGCTGAGCTGGAGAGCCTGAGAACGCTCCTGCTCCAGCAGGCCCCGTATCCATCCGCGGCGGAAGACCCCGCCGGAGGGTGAGCCCCATGCCATCGAAGCGAGAGCTTGCCAAGATCTTCGCCGCGGCCCGCGAAGTCCGCCTCTCGGAAGAGCAGGTGCGGGACGTCGCGGAGCAGGTGAGCGGACAACGCTCCATCAGCGCTCTGGACCCGCAGCAGACGCGCGAGGTGATCGACAGCCTCGTTCGCCTCGGCGCCCGGGGCTGGACCAACGGGAAGAAGCCATCGGGCAGGCCGCGGGTGCCGGGGGTCATCAAGCTCATCACCCCGGAGCAGCGTAGCTACATCCAGGACCTGCGCAAGAAGCTCGGGGAGGATTGGCTCCGCGACGAGTACTTCCACGGGGCCTGCGGGAAGGTGATTGGAAAGCCCAAGGCCACCACGGCCGGCGACGCCGCGCGGGTGATCGAGATGCTCCGGGCCCGGCTCGGGTACGACAAGCGCCGTGCGGGGAGCGAACCCGCAGCATGACGCGCGAGCAGCGCCTGCGCGCCGAGTGGGAGGAGCGGATCCCGAAGGACTGGGACCACGTCCTGGTGAGCGATGCGCACCGGGTCATCAACCGCGACCGGGGGCAGGAGCTGATCAGCATTTCTTCGCTGTACCGCCTCGCGGCCGCGGGCGAGATGGGAGCGTTCGGCGGGCGCGGGACC
>NZ_DASURI010000403.1:0-16814 GCF_036280135.1 Longimicrobium sp. | reverse complement strand
GGGGATGGGGGGCGCTTCGCCGCCGCGAGATCCGTCCTCACCGGCTGGATCCTGGTTCCACCCTCCCCCAGGGGTTTTGGGGGAGGTGGGCGAGTTTTACGAGTCCGGAGGGGGCGCCGCGCGGTGCCGGCGACGCGACGGGTTTCCGCGCCGGGATCGGGCCGTGCACGCCGTCCACTCGTGCCCGGAACGCCGAGGCGCCGCGCCATGTCACGCACATGTCACGTCCCTGGCGCGCTTCTCGCGTTTGCACAGACATGGTACAAAGTCGGGCCGGCAGCGGAAGTCGTTCCATTCGCGCAACTTGCACACTGTCCCCCGGTGGGCGCTCCAACGGGCCGCCCGCCTGACCACCCGGACGCGATGCTCAGAACGGTAGCCCTGCGCTTTGGCGCCGGCGAAGGCGACGAGCCGCTGCGCTTCAGCCCCGGTCCCATGACCGTGTTCGTGGGGCCCAACAACTCGGGGAAGAGCCTGGCCCTCCGCGAGATCGAGGACTTCATCGAGACGGGCGGCGACTCGCTGCGCTACATCGTCAAGCGGCTGGAGCTCCTGCTTCCGCCCGCGGCCCAGATCGAGGAGATGGTCGTCTCGCGCGCCACGGGCGAGGACGAGGAGCTGCTGGGCGACGTGGTCCGCGTGATGCGCCTGCGCTCGCCCGGCGGATACTCGCGCCGCCGCGCCACCGACACGGCCGAGCCCGTGGTGGAGCAGGAGGTGGACCTGCCCGCCCTGCTGGCCGCCGCCGCGCACGCCGGCCACCCGTCCGAGGAGGAGCTGGAGCGCATCTGCCGCGACCTGCTGGGGCTGTTCACCCTGCGGCTGGACGGGCAGACGCGCCTGGCCCTCACGCAGATGCAGCCCGCGGGCGACCTGGAATCCCATCCGACCAACCACCTGGGGGCGCTCTTTCGCGACGACGAGGCCCGCGCGCGCATCCGCGAGATCACGGCGGACGCGTTCGGGCTGTACTTCGTCATCGATCCCACGGAGGGAACGCACTTTCGCGTGCGCATGGCCGAGCGCGCGCCCATGGACGACGACGAGGAGCAGTCCATCAGCGACCGCTCGCGCGCGTTTCACGGCCGCGCCACGGACATCGACCACATGAGCGACGGCATCCGCGCCTTCACGGGCCTCACGGCCGCCGTGCTCAGCGCCGACTACCGCATCATGCTGGTGGACGAGCCCGAGGCGTTCCTGCATCCGCCGCTCATCCGCAAGCTGGGAAAGCGGCTCACGCAGCTGGCCGCCGAGCGCGGGGCCAACCTCCTGGCCGCCACGCACTCGCCCGACTTCGTGATGGGGTGCATCACCAGCGGGCACGCCATCAACATCGTCCGGCTCACGTACCGCAAGGGCATTCCCGGCGCGCGCCTTCTCCCGGCCGGCAAGCTGGAGACGATGATGCGCGACCCGCTCCTTCGATCCACCGGCGTGCTGGGCGCGCTGTTCCACGAGGGCGCCGTGGTGTGCGAGGCGGACGCCGACCGCGTGTTCTACGCCGAGGTCAACGAGCGCCTGCTGGCGCACCGGGCCGGCGGCGCGGACGGCGTGGTCTTTCTCAACGCGCAGAACAAGCAGACGGTACGGCGCATCATCCGCCCCCTGCGCGAGATGGGGCTGCCGGCGGCCGCCGTGCTCGACCTGGATCTGCTGAAAGGGCGCGAGGACTTTCGCGACCTGCTGCAGTCGGCGTTCGTCCCCGAGGTGTTCTGGGAGCCGTGGGAGGAGCAGCGCCGCCGCCTGCACCAGCAGATGAACACGGCCGACTACAAGGACGGCGGCATCTACCGGCTGGGCGGCGAGCCGCGCGAGCTGGCGGACCAGCTGCTGGCCCTGCTGGCCGAGTACGGCGTGTTCCTGGTGCCCAACGGCGAGCTGGAGTGCTGGCTGCCGGAGCTGGAGGTGGGCGGCCACGGCCCGGAGTGGCTTACGCAGGTGTTCACCAAGATGGGCACGGACCCGTCGGACGCCGCGTACAAGAAGCCCACGCAGAGCGGCGTGTGGCGCTTTATCCAGAACGTGGCGCGCTGGATTGCCGACCCGTGGCGCAAGGGCATGCGCGCCGAGTCCGTGCCCCTGGACCACCGGCTTGCCCCGCCCGGCCCCGACGACAAGGTGGCGGATGCGGTCCAGCCCGAGCCCGAGGAGCGGCAGGCCGCCGTGGCGTGAACGGCAGCGCGTGAGTGCGAAAGTGCGGGAGTGGATTTCGATCCGCTCCCGCACTTCGTTTGTGGCGATGGTACTCGTCCGTAGAAGGAGCGTTGATTTCCTGAGGGAGGCGCCGCGTGATTCCCGCCTGTCGAGGAGCTTGGGCGCCGACCGAAGGATCTCGCCTGCCGTGCAAGGAATCAGCACGCGGGCTGCTTCTCTGCATTGCGTGATGGATCCTTCGGTCGCGCCCACGGTCTACGGATCGGGCAAGGTCCGCGCGGGCGCTTCCTCGGGAAACCAACGCTCCTGGTCCGGAGCCGGGATCAGAAGCGCAGGGTCACGCCCACGCCCGTTCCGCCTTCCCGCTGCACGGCCACCGTCGGCTCCACCCGCACGCCACCGACGGCCATGCCGCGCCTGGCGTTCATGCGGTTGGCGCTGTCGCTCGCGTCCATGATCCCGTACACCCACGTGCCCAGGTAAAGAAGCGAACCGGCCAGCATGGGCGCGGCGCTCGTGCTTTCCACGCTCATGGCCGAGCCCAGGATCACCCCGCCCATGCCGATGCCCAGCAGCATGGCTCCGCGCTTGGTCTCGCCGGCGTACATCTGCCCCCCGCCCGGCACGACGACGCTGATGATGGTCGCGATCCCCGGATCCTTGTAGCCGGGTGCCTGCTGCTGCGCCGTGGCGGGGCGGGCGCACAGCACGGCGGCGGCCGCGATGATCAAGGACAGACGCATGCACAGGTTCTTCATGATGATGTCTCCAGTATGATCGAAGGATGAAGCGTATTGAGACGGCGGATGAAAACTCGTGTCGCGCGGCCCGCGTCGGCGGGGCGCGCGCGACTGCCCGCGGGCGCACACGGGCAGAGGGAGAGAGAGCGCGGGATGACGGCAAGGCGGGCCGGGAGCGGAATGGGACGCGGATACGCCGGAAGGGCCAAGGCGAGCACATTTTCCTTCTATGGAGGGACACGCCCCGCTCCAATTCCCACCCCCGCGTGCTCTCGTGACGTAAATTGCCGAATACCGTCGGATTGGGCGTGGTTCGTGCGCCGTCAATTCGGCGGATGCAGGACCCCGATCACTCCTTTCAGTGAGGCATGGCCATGACTCGGATCAGCGTGGGCAGGGCGGCGTTTTCGGCGTTGGTGGCGGTTTCACTGGCATTCGGCGCCCGGGAGGCGATGGCGGCGCCCGGCGCCGCGCGCGATCGCGGCCCCTACTGCGCGGACGACACGGACTGCCAGCGCAAGTGCGAGGCGCTCTACCCCGGCCAGCAGGTGGTGAGCGACTGCAGCGCCGCCCACATCTGCTACTGCGGCCTCGCGCGCTGAACCCGGGGAATTCCCGGTGAACAACACCTGCGGCGCTCCCGGAGCGTCATCCTGAGGAGCCGCCGCGTGGTCTCGACTCGTGCATGATCCCTGGCGGCGACGAAGGATCTTGCCCGCGAAGCTCGGAGGTGGCCCTCCTGCACGGGAAGTCGCCTCCGAGTCTCGCACGCAAGATCCCTCGGTCGCGCTAGGGGCTTACGTGCGTTCCGGTGCGCGCGGCGCTCCCTCAGGATGACGCTACTTGGGCTTCGGGGTGGCGTGCCCCGCGCGAGCGCCCCCTCCGGGCTCGCGGAGCTCGCCCACCTCCCCCAAAAAACCCTGGGGGAGGTTGAACTGCTGCTTTCATCCCGCAGGGTGCGCGCAGTGCCGAATGACGCAGAATGACGCTCCTCGGGCTGCATCCAGAGCGGGTCTGGAAGCCCCTCTCGCAACGACGCTCACCCGCCGTTGAGCAGGGGCTTCCGAGCGCCGTCGCGTTTCGATCGGTCGCCGATCCGGACGCCGCTGGCGCGCCGCGCACGGCGGTCGCACATTGTGGCGCAATCCGCCGTATCTTCCCTTCCGCCACACCCCTGAGGACGCTCCCGATGATGATCCCGTCGCTCCGTGCGGGCGCCGCCGCCGCGCTGTTGGCCCTGGCCGCCGCGCCGCTGGCCGCCCAGCCCACGCATCCCACCCGCGGGTCCGGCACGGTGGTGCTGCGGGCCGCGCGCGTCATCGACGGCACGGGCGCCGCCCCCGTGCAGAACGGCGTAGTCGTTGTCACGGACGACCGCATCGTGGCCGTGGGCCGCGAGGGAGCGGTACAGGTGCCGGCCGGCGCGCGCGTCATCGACCTGGGCGACGCCACGCTGCTGCCGGGCTTTATCGACGCGCACACCCACATCGTGGGCCGCTCCCTGGGCGACCCCGGCAGCGACGACGCGGCCGTGCGCGACTTTCCCGGCTTCGCGCCCATCCTGGCCACGGCCAACGCGCAGGCCACGCTCATGGCCGGGTTCACCACCATCCGCGTGCTGGGCTCGCCCAACTTCGACGACATCGCCCTGCGCCAGGCCATCGATCAGGGCTACGTCATCGGGCCGCGGATACAGGCGGCAGGCAACAGCATCGGCATCACGGGCGGGCACTGCGACGAGAACGGCTACCGGCCGGGGCTCATGGACGGAGACTACCGCGACGGCATCGCCGACGGGCCGGACCAGATCCGCGCGGCCGTGCGCTACCAGTCCAAGTACGGCGCGGACGTCATCAAGACCTGCGCGACGGGCGGCGTGCTGTCCGAGGGCGACGCCGTGGGCGTGCTGCAGTACTCGGAAGAGGAGATGCGCGCCCTGGTGACGGAGGCCACCGTGCTGGAGCGCCGCGTGGCCGCGCACGCCCACGGGGCCGAGGGCATCAAGGTGGCCGTGCGCGCGGGCGTGACGTCCATCGAGCATGGCAGCTTCCTGGACGAGGAGGGCGCGCGGATGATGGCGCAGCGCGGCACGTTCCTGGTGCCCACGCTCTCCGCCGGCGAGACGGTGGTGAACG
Source organism: Longimicrobium sp. (assembly GCF_036280135.1). Classification (GTDB taxonomy): domain Bacteria; phylum Gemmatimonadota; class Gemmatimonadetes; order Longimicrobiales; family Longimicrobiaceae; genus Longimicrobium. The sequence continues at coordinate 11,782 of NZ_DASURI010000403.1, read as the reverse complement.
CGGCGGAGAGCGGACGGCTCACGGGGCTGCGGGCCGAAAAGGCGCGGCAGGCGGGCGCGGCCATGCGCAACGCCACGCGCATCGCGCAGCGGGCGGGCGTGCCCATCGCGTTGGGGACGGACGCGGGTGTGGGCGCGCACGGCACCAACGGCCACGAGTTCACGCTGATGGTGGAGTGGGGCGGAATGTCGCCCATGCAGTCCATCCAGGCGGGCACGGCCAACGCGGCGCGGCTGCTGGGATGGGAGAACCGCGTCGGCACGCTGCGGCCGGGGCTGCTGGCGGACGTGGTGGCCGTGCCCGGCGACCCCACGCAGAACATCCGCACGATGGAAACGGCCGTCTTCGTGATGAAGAACGGCGTCGTGTACAAGCAGCCCGGCCAGCCGTAAGCGCTGCTGACGCGGGCGGATTCGGCGGATCGGGGAAGATTGGCGCCGGCCCAGGCGGAGGTGAGTTCGGTGGGTGGCGGGCCGGCCCCCAGCCCCGGCGAATGAATTCGCGGCACCGAAAACGTGATGTCGGCCTGCGCCGACGGCTCCTGCCGCGCGCCGTCGGGGTGCACCGGAGCCGCCCTCCCAAAGGTGAAGCCCTGTCCGGCCGAGTGGCGCCGGACAGGGCTTTTGCCGTCACATCCGGTGATGCGGTGAACGGATCCGTGGATCGGCGCGGTTCGATGCGCCGTCGCCGGCCCCGAGCCCCGGCGAATGAATTCGCGGCACCGAAAACGTGATGTCGGCCTGCGCCGACGGCTCCTGCCGCGCGCCGTCGAGGTGCACCGGGGCGAACCCCGCGCGGTCCGGAACGCCGTCGTTTCCGCACGGGCTCGACATCCGGTCGGTTGAACCTGTTCGCATCGCGCGTCAGCGTGAGACGGGGCTTACCGCTGTCCCAGCGGCGGATTCATCCGCGCCGGCCGGCCCCCCACCACCTGGCCCGGACTTCGCCCGCTTTCGCACTCACGCACTCACGCACTCACGCACTCACGCACTCACGCACTCACGCACTCACGCACTTCCCTACGCCCGGAAGTCCGCCACGGCCAGCCGAAGCTGCTGCGCCATGCGCGACAGCGAGTGCACGGACGAGGCGGCGGCGCCCTCGCCCTCGCCCGCGTCCGATACGGCGGAGATGCGGTGCACGGCGGCGAGCACCTCCGTGCTCTGCGCGGCCATCTCTTCCGCCGCGGCGGCGCTCTCCTCCGCCACGCCCGCCACGGACTCCACCAGCGCCGACAGGCGGTCCAGCTGCTCCGTCATCCCGTCCGCGCTGCCGGCGATGCGCTGCGCCTGCGCGTTGGTGCCGCTCAGCGCGCCCAGGATGTCGTCCAGGGCGCCGGCCGCGTCGCGGGCGAGCTCGCTGCTCGACTGCGCGCTGGCCGTGCCCGCGTCCATGGCCGCCGTCACGCCCGCCGTGCCCTCGCGGATGCGCTCCACCAGCGCCGCGATCTCGCCCGTGGAGCGCGCGGACAGGTCCGCCAGCTTGCGCACCTCCTCGGCGACCACGGCGAACCCGCGCCCGTGCTCGCCCGCGCGGGCGGCCTCGATGGCGGCGTTGAGCGCCAGCAGGTTGGTCTGCTCGGCGATGTCGTTGACCCGCGCCACGATGAGCTCCACCTCGGCGGAGCGCGCGTCCAGCTCGCGGACGCGCTCGCCGGCCTGCACCACGGCCGCGCGGATGTCGTCCAGGCTGCCCATGGCGCGCTGGATGGTGGCGCTGCTGGCCCGTGCCGCCGCCACGCCCTGCTCCGCCTGCGCCGCCAGCGCGCGGGCGTCGCCCGTGACCTGGCCGATGGCGCCGGACATCTCCTCCATCACCTCCGCCGTGTTCTGCGCGGACTGGGCCTGGTCCTGCGCGCCGGCCGTGATCTGCTCGATGACGGCGCCCAGCTGGCCCACCAGGTCCGCCGTCTCGGCCGCGCCGGCGCTGATCTCCGTGCTGCTTTCGGCCAGCGACCCGCTCAGCTGCGTGATGCGCGCGATGGCCCCGCGCATGCGCCCCGCCATCTCGTTGAGCGACTGGATCATGACGCCCACCTCGTCCTGGCCGCGCGCCTCGGCCCGGGCCGTGAGGTCGCCGTCGGCCAAGCGGCGGTTCACGCCCACGGCCTCGCGCAGGGGCACCACGATCATCCGGGTGATGACGAGCGCCACGGCCAGCAGCACGCCAAAGGCGACCAGCGTCGTCACCACCATGGCGACCAGGGCCGTGCGCGCGGCGCGGCGCCCGTCCGCCTGGGATTCGGCGGCGTGGGCCTCAATGCGGTCCGTGAGGGCGCCCAGGTCCGTGCCCAGCTGCTCGAAGCTGGCCTCGAACGCGCCCATGCCGCGCACGGCGGCGTCGCGGTCCCGCGCGGCCTCGTCGATGAGCGCGGCGCCGGCGCCCACGTACGCGTCCAGGCTGCCGCGCACGCCGTCCACGATCTCCGCCCCGCCATCGTGCACATCCCCGTCGTCCTCGTGCGCCTGCTCCAGCGCCTGCAGGGCCTCGCGCATGCGGGCGGCGTCGGCGTTGAACGAGGCGCGCGCGTCGGCCGCGGCGGCGGGGTGGGCCACGGCGCGGTAGACGTCGGCGCGCAGGGCGTCGTGCATCATGTCCACGTCGCCCTGCGTGCGGATCTCCGACGCGGTGCGGGTAGCCTCGGCCAGGGCGGCGCCCGTGCGGCGCAGGCCCACGAGGCCGGCCGTGCCCACGCACAGCACGAGGAAGATGCCCAGCGCGCCGAACACCAGCAGCCGCGCGGCCACGGAAAGGTTCTTCATGGGAGCCAGGAGATGGAAAAAAGAGGCGGGAAGATGATCCGGGCCCTGAAAACACCACGCGCCGCGGCGTGGGAACGCGCGGCGCGGCGGATCGGATGGGAGAAGGTGCCCAATGTAGCGAACCCGCCGGCCGCCGGAAAGAAGGCCGGGCACCCGGCCGGAGCGGCTGAAGCCGCCGCAACGACAGCGGAAAGCCTCACAAACGGCGTGAGGCTTCAACGGCGTGAACGGTGGCTCCGCTGCACACGCGCCCCGTTCTCGCTGGGGCAGTCCGCGAAGGCGGACTTCGTGCCGTTCCAGCGGCGAATTCATTCGCTCCGGCTGGGGCGACGGGGGGCGCCGATTCCCAGACCCGGCGAATGAATTCGCGGCATCGAAAACGTGATGTCGGCCTGCGCCGACGGCTCCTGCCGCGCGCCGTCCGGGTGCAGCGGAGCGGGGTGCGCGCAACCGGACCGCCCGCCCCTCGCGCGAACCCGCACCACCACCGGGCGGCGGCCCGTGTTGGTGGTTGAAGCCCTGTTCGCATCGCGCGTCAGCGCGAGACAGGGCTTTCCGCTGTCGTAGCGGCGGGTTTACCCGCTCAGGCTGGGGGGCCGGTTTCCTCCGCCGTCTCCACCTCCGTCACCGCCCCCGCCGCCACCTCCTCCGGCGCGGGCGCGCGCAGGTCCGCCAGCAGGTTCAGGACGGCTTTGCGGATGGGGCCCATCAGCGGCAGGGTGGAGAGGGCGATCAGCCGCGCGACGAGGTCCACCGTGCGCTCCATCAGCCGCCACGTGCGCGCGCGGCCCGGCGAGCGGTCGTGGATCCAGAAGAGGATGATGCCCATGTGGTACGTCCACAGCAGGTCCGGCAGGTCCGTTTCCAGGTCCCGGGGGATCTTTCGGTCCTCCGCCCCGCGCACCACCTCGGCAAACACGGCCGTGGCCTCCTGCCGCGCCGGCAGCGACTCCTGGCTGAACGGGTTCAGCGGGCTCTCCGGGTCCGCCGCCGTGCGGAACAGCACGCCGCTGAAGCGGTGGTACGGCTCCACCGTGCGCAGCTTGGCTGCCATCACCCCGTGCAGGCGGTCGCGCAGGGTGCGCTCGCGCCGCAGCACTACCTCCGCCTCGGCCAGGTGCTCCTGGTGGGTGCGGGCGTAGAAGCCCTGGATGAGCTGCTCCTTGCTGCGGAAGTAGTAGTACGCGCTGCCCAGCGCCACGCCCGCCCGCTCGGCGATGGCGCGCATGGTGGTCTCCTCGTAGCCGCGCTCCATGAACATCTGCACGGCCGTCTCCAGGATCAGCGCGCGCGTCTGCTCGCCCTTCGCGGTCTTTCCCGCCGCCTCGGCCATCCGCCTCTCCCGCTCGCGTGGTTTCGATCCGCTCAAGGTGCGCCCGCCCGCGCGCCGCGCGCAACTGCCGCCGTGGCCCCTCATCCTCATCCGCCGCTGTCCTCTGCGTCCCCATTCGGCCGCGACGGTCGGCGGACGGTTGCGCGCACGCGGGACGTGATGTATGACTAGAAACATCCGATGCGACGTTTTACGACGCAATCTAATAAACTCGATACCCGCAGGGATGCAGATGATCCGTCGTCCCCACGCGCACGCGCGGCGATTCGCGCCGCCCCTGGCCGCCGGCCTGCTGGCCCTGGCCTCCTGCACGGACCCGGGCGGTCCCACGGGCGGGCGTCCGCCCGGCGCCGCGGGTCAGCTGGCCCTGCTCGCCTGCGAGGTGCGGATGTCGCCCGGCACGCTGGAGTGCGTGGACGCGTCCGGCGTCGCGGGGGCACCGTCGGCGGCTGCGCGCGGATTGGGCCACGGCGCGCTCGTGCGGATCGTGGGGGAGACGGGCACGACGTCCGCCGGCGCGTTCGAGGCGAGCGCGGCCCTGCAGAACCTGGCCAACGTGGCCGTCGGCACAAAGGACGGCACGAACCCGCACCCCGCCGGCGTGCGCGTCGTCTTCGTCGCCCCGCCGGAGGTGACGGCGGGCGCGGGCGGCGTGACGCTGGCCAGCGCCACGGGCGCGGACGTGACGGACCGCGACCGGCCGAACATCCAGAACGGCGGCGCCGCGGGCCCCGACCTGGGCGCGGACGGCGTGCTGGCCAGCACGGAAACGTCCGCGGCGCGCGCGTGGCGCTTTGCCGTGGACGCGGGCGTGGAGCGGTTCGGCTTCGTCGTCCAGGTGCGGGCGGAGACGGCGCCGGGCGCGCGTGCCACCGTGGCGCCGCAGGTGACGGGCACGTCCGCCGCCACGCTCGTCCCCGGGCAGACGGTCACGCTCACGGGCGTGAACTTCAACCCCGCGGCCGCGCGCAACGCCGTGCGTATCGCGGGCGTCCCGGCCGTGGTGACGGGCGGCGGGCCCACGTCGCTCCAGGTGGTGGTGCCCTGCGCGGCGGCCGGCGCCGCGGCGGTGCAGGTGGAGCACGGCGGAGTGGCCGGCGTCCCCGTGGCGCGCACGCTGAACGTGCCCCGGCGCGCGCTGGCGCCCGGCGAGGCCGTGATCGTGACGGACCGGCGCGAGGCGGCGTGCAACGAGTTGGCCCCCAGCGGCGGCGACGCGCGCTACGTGGTGGCCGTCTACAGCACCGACGCCGACCCGTCGTCCGACGCCGGCTTCCAGCTCTCCGCGGGCGGCGGGCCCGTCGCGGGCAACCCGCACACCTCCGCCGCCTCGCTCGCCGGGACCCTGGCGGTGCAGACGACCGATCCGCACCTGCGCGTGATGGAGATGAACCGCCGCGAGCACGCGCGCCTGCGCACGCGCTTTCGCGGCGACGCGCGGATGCGGGCATCGCGGAGCACGTCGTCCGCCGTCGCCGAGCCGCCGCTCACGCGTACCATCCGCGTGGCGGACGTGGCCGTGGGCAGCTGCGACCAGTTCTACGAGGTGAGCGCCACGCGCGTGTACTACGACGGCCGCATCGCCATCTACGAGGACGACGCCACGCCCGCGTGGGCCAAGGCGGCCGCCAACCCGCAGATGCAGGGCTACTACACCGCCCTGGGCGACGAGTACAACGCGCAGGTGGATCCCATGATCCGCCGCGCCTTTGGCGATCCGCTGCTGCGCGACGGGCAGACGGACGCCAACGGCATCCTCATCGCCCTCTTTACGCCCCTGCTGAACTCGGCGTTCGGCGGCGTGCCGGCGTACGTGGTGAGCTGCGACTTCTTTCCCCGCGAGGACGGGAACTCCGGCAGCAACCACGGCGAGTTCCTCTACGCCTTTCAGCCCACGGTCAACGCCAGCGGCTACAGCGGGCTCACGCCGGAGAACTGGTACTTCAACCTGCGCTCCGGCATTGCCCACGAGGTCAAGCACATCGCGTCCATGGCGGCGCGCGTGGCGGCGGATGCGCCCCTGGACGCGCCCTGGCTGGAGGAGGGCACGGGCCGGCACGCGGAGGAGCTGTTCGCGCGCAACACCGTGTACCGCGTGGCGTGGAAGGCCAACACGGGCTACGGCAGCGCGTCGGCGCCGGGGAGCATCTACTGCGACTTCAAGCGCACGGACCCGGCGTGCCTGGCGGCCGAGCAGGCCCGCCCCGCGGTGACGATGTACCGCCACTTCCTGGGCCTGCGGACGTTCCTGCGCGCTCCCGAGTCCGTCTCCCCGTTCGGGGCCACGCCGGCGGGCGGGGCGTCGTTCTACGAGACGTCGTGGTCGCTGGTGCGATACGCCGTGGACCGCTACGGCGCCTCGGACGAGCAGTTCCTGCGCGCGCTGACGGCGTCGTCGCTCACGGGGACGGAGAACCTGGCCGCGGCGGCCGGCGTGTCGCTGGAGAAGCTGATGGGCGGATGGGCGCTCTCGCTGTACGCGGACGACTATCCCGGGCTGCGGTCGCCCAGCCTGGACACGCAGATCCCCACCTGGAACTTCCGCGACATCTACGCGGGCCTCAACCGCGAGTTCCCGCTCTCGTTCCCGGCCCCGTACCTGCTGGCGCCGCGGCCGCTCACGTTCGGCGCCATCGGCGCGGTGGACGTGCCGTCGGTGGTGGGCGGCGGCGTGGCGTACTTCGAGATCTCGGGCCCGCACACCCGGTCGCAGCTGCTGAGCCTGCAGGGGCTGCACGGCGGCGCGCTCCCCTCCACCCTGCGGATCGCTATCGCGCGCCTGCAGTGAGCGGACGCGCGGCGGATGAATGACGGTCACGGGGCGCGGGGGATTACCTCCGCGCCCCGGTCGTTCACGGGCGCAGCCGCCGGACGATGGCCCGTCGCACCTTCCCCGCGATGAGCGCGACGAGGTAGTAGGCGGTGAACAGCAGTCCGAAGAACACGCTGCCGTACAGAAAGACGAACACGGCGATCGCCAGCGTCTGCCCGATCCACTCAATGACGGGTCCCATGCACCCTTCCTGAAAATGAACATGTTCAATTCATGTGGATGATGCCGCGTCTCCCCATCGATGTCAAGCATCTCGACGGGCGGGGAGGGGATGATACCGAATCGCATGAACGCTGCGCATCGGAGTTGATTTCCTGAGAGGGTGTTGCTGAACCTGCTTTTCAACGGAGGCCCAGCGAGCGTCATCCTGAGGGAGCGCCGCGCGCAACATGAACACGCGCAGGACTTTGGCGCGACCGAAGGATCTTGTGTCCAAACCACGGGGCTGGCTACATGCCTGAAAGCCGGCCCCGAGTCTCGCATGCAAGATCCTTCGTCGCCGCCATGGATCAAGCCCAGGCAGGCATCGCGCGGCGGCTCCTCAGGATGACGCTTTCGAGCCCGAGGTTTGGCAACACCCTCTGAGGGAGCGCCGCGCGGAACTCGTCCGTTCGCGAGGCTACGGGCGCGACCGAAGGATCTCCTGCGCGGGGCAGGGACTTCGCCGCTGGACCGGGTCCTTGCCAAGTCGGGGAAGATCCTTCGGGGCCGCACGCATCCGGCGCGGTCGGGTTCCATGAGGGCCACTCAGGAAACAACTGCTTTTCTGGGTACGATGTGAGGCGCCGGACCGGCTTGCGGAGACGGGGGGCGCGGGCGGAAGTTGCCGCGTCGACATCGGCGGCGATCCAGACAGCGACCACGGGGGATGGGATGCGCGTGAAGTACCACACGCTGGACGTGTTCACGGATACGGTGTTCGGGGGCAACCCGCTGGCGGTCTTTCCCGACGCGGACGGCATTCCGCCCGGGATGATGCAGCGCATCGCGCGCGAGCTGAACCTGTCGGAGACGGTGTTCGTGCAGTGGAGCGGGGCGCCGGAGGGCACGGATTGCCGCGTGCGCATCTTCACGCCCGGCACGGAGCTGCCGTTCGCGGGCCATCCGACCGTGGGAACGGCGTGCCTGCTGGGATTGCTGGGCCGCGCGGGCGAGCGCGTGGTGCTGGGCGAGACCGTGGGCCCCATCCCCGTGGAGGTGCGGATACAGGCGGATCAGCCGTCGTTCGCGATGTTCACGGCCGCGCGCGTACCGGAGCTTGGCCCGGCGCCGCCGCCGGCGGAGGTCGTCGCGCAGCTGCTCTCGCTGGACCCGGTGGACGTGGGCGGATCGCTGGGGACGGCGTTCGTCTCGTCGGGCGTGCCGTTCCTGGTGGTGTCCGTGCGCGACCGCGCGGCGCTGGGGCGGGCGCACCTGGACGTGCTCGCGTGGCAGCGTCACCTGTCGGATGCGTGGGGCCCGCACGTGTACGTGGTGACGGACGACGCGGAGGGCGGGACCACGCTGCGCGCGCGGATGTTCGCCCCGGCGATGGGCATCCCGGAGGACCCGGCGACGGGCGCCGCCGCCGCCGCGCTGGCCGGCCTGCTCGCCCGCCGTGACGCGGTCGAGGACGGCACGCTGCGATGGGTGGTGGAGCAGGGCGTGGAGATGGGCCGGCCCAGCCGCATCCACATCGAGGCGGACGTGCGCGGCGGGTCGATCGCCGCCGTGCGCGTCGGCGGCTCCGCAGTGCGGGTCAGCGAAGGCGAGATGACGCTGCCGGACGAGTGAAGTGCGGAGGTGCGGAGGTGCGGAGGTGAAGCGGGAGGGTTCGGGCGGAGGGCGGCGGCGCCCCAGCCGGAGCGAATGAATTCGCCGCTGGAAAGGCAGAAGTCCGCCTTCGCGGACTGCCCCAGCAAAAGGCCGCCCCGGTGCACCGGGGCGGCCTTTTGCTGGTTGAAGCCTCGTTCGCTGAGCGCGTCGGGGCGAGACGGGGCTTATGGCGGTCCCAGCGGCGGGTTCACCCGCTCCGGCTCGAGCCTAGCAACGCCGCAGTGAATCGTCCCGCGCGAATCCCAGTCGCCGTTGGTGGTTGTCCCGTGTAACCTGTCCCCCTGTAACCCGCAGTTCAATACGCAGTTGCAGGCTATTCCCTATTCCCTGTTCCCTATTACCTCAAACGCAAACGGGGCCCCTCCGAAAAACCGGAGGGGCCCCGCCCGCGATCAGCCCAACGCCAGGCTCAGAGGCCGGCGCCCAGCGACGTGCCCGTGATGGCGCGGTACACGTTCAGGCGGCCGTTGCCGAACTTGGTGTCGTAGCCCGCCGTGCCAATGTCGTCGGCCGTGCTCTGCAGGCGGTTGCGCAGCGCGGTGCCGCGCAGGCCCGTCTTGCTGGCCACCACGCCGGCCGTGCCCGTCACCTGCGGCGTGGCCATCGAGGTGCCCTGCAGGTAGGCGTAGCCGCCGTTCAGGAACGAGCTGTAGATGCCCATCTCGTCCGTGGTGTTGCTGTACAGCTCACCGCCGCCGGCCGAGATGTCCAGGCCCTTGCCGTACTGCGAGTAGTAGGCGAGGCCGTCGCGCCACGAGGTGGCCGACACCGCCACGGAGTTGGCGTCGCAGGCCGGGCAGCCCAGCTTGCTGGTGCCGCTGTTGCCGGCGGCCACGATCACCAGCACGTTCTTGTTGGTGGCGTAGGTGATGGCGTTCTTCTCGGCCGTGCTCTCGGTGGTGCCGCCCAGCGACAGGTTCATCGCCACCATGCCCGGGTAGTCCGCCGCCGCGTAGATGGCGTTCACGATGGCCGAGACGGGGCAGCCCGAGGGGCCGCAGACCTTCTGCACGTGCAGCTTGACGTTGGTGCCCGCGCCGGTCACGCCGGCCACGCCCACCGTGGTGCCGATCATGGTGCCGGCCGTGTGCGTGCCGTGACCGTCGTCATCCTCGGGCAGGTTGTCGTTGTTCACCCAGTCCTTGCCCAGGATGATGCGGCCGGCCAGCTCGGGGTGGTCGGTGTCCACGCCCGTGTCCAGGCTGCCGATGACCACCGGCGCGCCGCCGGCGCCAATGCCCTCCAGCACGTCCTGGTCGGCGTCCAGGATGGAGCTGTACGTCGTGGGCAGGAAGCCGGTGCCGTCGTTGAACGACGCGCGCAGGCTGCCCGGGTTGTAGAACGCCCACAGCTTGGGGTTGATGGCCGTGGGGTGGCGCAGGTAGTTGGGCTCGGCCCACTCCACGCGCGGGTCGGCGGCGATGCGGGCCGCCTCGGCGCGCTCGGCGCCGCGCGTCACCGACAGAACGCCCAGGCGGCCGCCGGCCAGCGTGCGGCTGAAGCGGACGCCGCCGTTGCTGGGCGTGAGCACCGCCATGTCGATCCCCTGCTTCATCTGCACCAGGATCTCGCCCGGCACCACATCGTCCTGCACCTGCTGCGAGATCGGCCGGGGCGTGAGGGTGGCCTCGGGCGCGGACGGCGCGTCGGAGCAGGCCGCGGCCGCGAGCGCCATGAGCGCGGCGGCAGAAACGCGAATACGGGACATCTGCATCATCTCCTGCGGAACGAACAAAGGGGAACGATCCGGACCTGAGGGACGCCAGCGGGGGGCTGCGACCAAGGGCGGTGCGTTCTGGGAACGGCTGCTAAAAAAGCAAGCAGTGCGCCATCTTCGGCAGACGGCGATACGTCATATAAGTTGTTGCAGGATTGTGGTTTGCATTTTCGGCTGAGATGAGGCGCTTCGTGCGAAGCGATGCGCATCGCACCATTCCGGTGCACTTGCCGGTGCAGCGGTCGGGTGGGGAGTGACCAGTTTTGTGCGCGTCGCAAGCGGTTGCGGTGCACGGTGTTTCCATGGATGCGTCACGCCGGCGGCCGCTTGGGTGCGCCGCCGGACGGGCGGACGCGGTACGGATATGGGGAGATGGGAACGGGGCGGGGCACGCCGCGCGCGCCCCGCCCCGGGGTCCGTCCGCCGATCGGGGCCGGTCAGCCGTTGCCGCGGCCGTGCAGCTCGTTGCCGCTGAGCACGTGGGTTTCGCCCACGTCGGGCTGCGTGCCCGTGACGATGCCCTTGACCACCTCGAACAGCACCACGGGGCGCGGCGTGTTGTTCACCATGTAGACCACGGAGTGCGCGTCCACGGCGATGAGGGTCAGGCGCGGGTCGTCGGGCCCGCCGTCGCGGCCGGGGCCCTCGTCGGGGAACCAGGCCTTCCAGTCGGGGCGGTAGAGCTCCTTGATCTTGGCGCGGTCCGTCACCGTGCGCGCCGTGCCGCTCACGGACACCCACTCGCGCGTGCGGTCGCGGTAGTAGGAGACGTTGACGTGCGGGTCGTGCTGCAGCTCGTCCATCTTGTCGGCCTCGCCGTCCGTGACGAACCACAGGTCCGCGCCGGCGGCCTGCGCCTGCGTGGCCATGGGCCGCGACACCAGGTGCCCGTCGATGCGGCGCGTGGTGAACATGGCGATCTCGATGCCCTCCACCAGGCCGTACAGCTGGTCGAGCTTCTTTTCCGTCGAGGCCGGCGTGGCCTGGTGCGGTGCGTTGTTGTTGTCGTCCGCCATCCTGCATCCTCCCGAAAAGGTTTGTCCAGCGTTCAGGGGCGGGTGGATGAGCAGACTGTGTGCCGGGGGACGGACGGGTGCGAAGGTACGGAGGTGCGGAAGTGCGGAAGTGCGGAAGTGCGGAAGTGCGGAAGAAGCGGGGCCGGGTTCGATCCGGGGGACACGGCGTTCCAGCCGGAGCGGGTGAACTGGCCGCTGGGACAGCGGTAAGCCCCCGGTCCATCGTCTCCGCACGATCCGCCTTTGGTGGCTGCCCCTGTAACCTGTCCCCCGCAGGCCCGCAGTTCATCCGTTGCCCGCTATTCC
>NZ_DASURI010000402.1:0-3285 GCF_036280135.1 Longimicrobium sp. | reverse complement strand
ACGGCGCAACCGCGACCCCAACCAGGGGTTATTCGGCGCCCTCCACCTGCCCCGGCCAGGGTGGCGGCTCATCCCCCACCGGCTCGCCGACCTGCCGCCGCCGCACCCATTCCGCGAGCGCAGCACAGCCCTGCTCCCAGTCGGCGATGTACCGCGCAAGCTCCGCGTCCGCCGCTCGCAGGACGGACGGCCCAGGATCGGAGCCGCTCGGGAGCCCTTCGCCGCGTAGCGCGTCGCGGACCAGCGACCGGCGCATGCCCTCCCACTCGGCGCGCTTGTACGCATCGACGCGCTTCCGCAGGTCGTCCGACACCAGGCCCATCGCCGCGAACACGACGTCGGGGAGCGACCATCCTACGCCTTCGTCCGCGCCACCGCCGAGCATTTCCGCAAACAGGTCCGAGACCTCCCGGGCCTGCTGCTCATCCGTGGCCAGGGCGAGGCCCCGGAACAGCTCCTCGGCGGTAAAGGGCAGCAGTTCCGGATCGAGATAGCCTGTCGCAGCCACCGTTCGCCTCCGCGTTAGAAATCCGGATGTCCCGGCCCCATCACCACGTGCAGATCGGTGGACTGTACGTACATCGTCCCGACCCACGTCCTTGTGCCCAGGATAAAGTTATACGGCGCGTACGCCCCCCGCCCGGTCCGGATGAGCGGAGGGGCCCGCCCCGCGTGAACCCGGCCCGCGTGCACCCCGGTGCGCGCGGGCCTCGTCGCATTCATCTCCATCGGCCGATACGCATTCTGCCGTCCTCGCCGCGCGCGGGGGAAGGATCGCCCGGCAGTTCCCGCCTACCCCGGCATTCCCTGCCGCATCCGCATTGCCCCCGGCGATCTTTTCCGCATGCGGTAAGCCATCGATCTGCAACGACTTGCGGGTGTTTTACGCGCGTGGTCCGGGTGGGAACGGGGCGTGCCTTGTCCCCGTGCGACGCGAAGACCACATCACGAAGGAGAGGACGGCGGTGGAGCCCAAGGGAATGTCGGCCGCGGCGGCGGCGCTGCGGTACTGGGAGCGGCGGCAGGAGATCGCCGCCAACAACCTGGCGAACGTGAACACGGACGGCTTCAAGGGCGAGCGCGTGTTCGCGCGCCTGCTCAACGGCCAGTTCCCCGCCGCGGACAGCGCGACGGACCTGCGCGCCGGCACGCTGCGCCCCACGGGCCAGCCGCTGGACCTGGCGCTGGAGGGCGACGGCTTCCTGGTCGTCGACACGCCGGCCGGCGAGCGCCTGTCGCGCGGCGGCTCGTTCCGCCTGGACGGCGAGGGGCGGATCGTGGACGGCAGCGGCAACGCGCTGCTGGGCGAGAACGGCCCGCTCACGGCCACGGGCGGCGAGATCGTGGTGGGCGCGGACGGCCGCGTGACGGCCGGCGGCGCCGAGGTGGGCCGCCTGCGCGTGGAGACGGTGCCCGCGGGCACCCGCCTTCAGCACGACGCCGGCACCTACTTTCTCCCCGACCCCGCGCGCACGCCCGCGCAGCCCGACCAGCTCAAGGTCAAGCAGGGGATGCTGGAGGACAGCAACGTGAGCGCCGTGGGCGAGATGGTGGACATGATCGAGGTGCAGCGCGCCTACACCGCCGTGCAGCGGGCCATCACCACGATGGACGACGTGCGCGGGACGGCGACGCGGGACCTGGGCAAGCCGGTTTGAACTGAACTGCAGGGAATAGGGAATAGGGAATAGGGAATAGCCTGAAACGGCGGCCTGAAGACCTCTTCTCGTTCCCCGACAACGAGATACAGCGTGGAAAGACAATAGGACCCCGCCGTGCGGGGAGCACCTATTCCCTATTCCCTATTCCCTATTCCCTGAACAGTGAATCCCGCACTCCGCACCTCGGCCACCGGCATGTCGGCGCAGCAGACGCGCACCGAGGTCATCGCCAACAACCTGGCGAACGTCAACACCACCGGCTTCAAGCGCAGCCGCGCCCACTTCGTGGACCTCATGTACCAGCAGGTGCAGGGGCCCGCCACCCTGGGCGGCCCCGAGGCCGGCGAGCTGCCCGCCATCCAGGTGGGCCGCGGCGTGCGCCTGGCCGCCGTGGAGCGCCTGCACACGCAGGGCGCCTTTGAGCAGACGGGCCGCGCGCTGGACCTGGCCATTGAGGGCGAGGGCTTTTTCCAGGTGCAGATGCCCGGCGGCAAGCTGGCCTACACCCGCGACGGCTCGTTCACCCTGTCGGAGGACGGCAGCGTCACCACGCAGGGCGGCTACCCCGTCTCGCCCGCGCTCACCGTTCCTGACGACGCCACGGGCATCACCGTGGGCCGCGGCGGCGTGGTGACGGCGCAGTTCTCCGGCGGTGAGTCGCGCGAGATCGGCCGCATCGAGATGGCCCGATTCGCCAACCCCGCCGGGCTGCTGGCCGTGGGCGAGAACCTGTACACGGAGACCCCCGCCGCCGGCGCGCCCATCGCGGGCTTTCCGCAGGAGGACGGCATGGGCGCCGTGCAGCAGGGCGCGCTGGAGACCAGCAACGTGGAGATCGTGCAGGAGATGGTGGACATGATCACCTCCATGCGCGCGTACGAGATCAACTCCAAGGCCATCAAGAACGCCGAGGAGATGTCGGAGATCGCCAACAACATGGTCCGGTGAGGAGAAGGATGTCCGTCGTGCTGCGCCTGCTGGCCCGCATGGCCGGCGTGTCCGGCGCCCTGGCCGCCACCCCGGGCCACGCCCAGCCGGCCACGCGCGCCTCGTGGGCGCCGCCGGCCGCCGTGGACCAGGCCGTCCGCGACACCATCGCCGCGCGCTGGGGCGTTCGCCCCGCCGACGTGCGCCTGTCGTGGTCGCCCCCGGGCGGCGACCTGGCGCTCGTGGCCGGCGCGCCGCGCCTGGCCGGCGGCGCCGCCGACGGCTGGTGGACGGCCTCGCTCCCCGCCGCGGGCAACCGCCGCGTGCTGGCCCGCGTGCGCGCGGGGGTGGATACCGCCGCCGCCACGGCCGCCCGCGACCTGCCCCGCGGCATCGCGCTGGAGGCGGAGGACATCGCCAGCACCACCGCGTTGCGCTGGGGCCCGCCTCGCGCGCGGACGGCCCCCGTCCGCGCGGGCTGGGTCACGCGCCGGGTGCTGGCCGCCGGCGAGCCCCTGGAGGAGCCCGGCGTGGTGCCGCCCGCGCTGGTGTCGGCGCGCGACACGGTGGCCGTGCAGGTGACCCGGGGCGCCGCGCGGGTGGAGCTCAGGGGCGAGGCGATGGAGTCGGGGGCGCTGGGCGAGCGCGTGCGCGTGCGCCTGGGGCCCGGATGGCAGCTGGAGGGAACCGTGACCGG
>NZ_DASURI010000401.1:0-7203 GCF_036280135.1 Longimicrobium sp. | reverse complement strand
GTGGAGGAGGTGCTGCCCCTCACGGCCCTGCCCATCGACCAGCTGGTGGAGCGGCTGCACGGGACGGACGTGCGCTTCGTGGCGGAGGGCGCGGTCCTGCACCGGCTTGCGCTGGCGGCCGTGTTCGGCGCGGACGCCGTCGCGGAGGAGGAGCGGTCGCCGGCCGCGGGGCTGCTGTGGCTGGCGCGGACGGTCCCGGAGGGGGGACGCGTGCCGGACCCGTCGGCGTGGGAGCCGGAGTACGTCCGCGCGGCGGGCGTGGAGCGCATTGCCGCGGCTGCCGCCAAAGGAGCGGGCTGATGGCGACCCTCGAGGCCGCCGCCGCGCGGGCCCGTCCGCGCCCGTTCCGCATCCGTCCCCTGCGCGAGGGAGACCTGGCGCGGGTGATCGAGATCGAGCGTGAGTCGTTCAGCACGCCGTGGAAGGAGGTCACCTTCCGGGGGCTGATGAAGCGCTCGGACACGGACCTGCTCGTGGCCGAGACGGCCGAGGGCGGGCTTGCCGGCTACGCGGCGTGCTGGACGGTCATCGACCAGTCGGAGCTGGGCAACGTGGCCGTGTCGCCGTCGGCGCGGGGGGCGGGGATCGGCGGGGCGCTGGTGGACGCCGTCGTGGAGCGCATCCGGACCCGCGGCTCCATCGAATGTTTCCTGGAGGTCCGGGAGTCGAATGTGGCCGCCCAACACCTTTACCGCCAGCGCGGTTTCGCCGTGGTGGGACGCCGTCCCCGGTACTATTCCCTGCCGACGGAGGACGCGCTTGTCATGCGTCTGCGCATCGGCGAATTCCCCGAAAATTTCTCTTGACAGGCTGAACGGCGGCGCCTACTGTTGCGCCTTCCGCGCTTTGTCTACTCCGTA
Organism: Longimicrobium sp.; assembly: GCF_036280135.1. Taxonomy (GTDB): domain Bacteria; phylum Gemmatimonadota; class Gemmatimonadetes; order Longimicrobiales; family Longimicrobiaceae; genus Longimicrobium. Next base: position 6,343 of record NZ_DASURI010000401.1, on the reverse strand, counting down.
CACATACTCATAGAGACGAGGAGGCGCCGTGTCGCGCAGCTTGAACAAGATCATGCTGATCGGGAACCTGGGGCAGGATCCCGAGATCCGCACCACCGCCAACGGCACCCGGGTGGCCAACTTTTCCCTGGCCACCAGCCGCCGCTGGACGGGGCAGGACGGCCAGCCGCAGGAAAAGACCGAGTGGCACCGCATCGTGGTGTGGGAGCAGCGCTACAACCGCGGGGGCGGCGGAGGTGGCGAGGGGGGCGGGATGTCCATGGTGGACATCGTGGAGCGCTACCTCAAGAAGGGCGAAAAGGCGTACGTGGAGGGCTCCATCGAGTACCGCCAGTACGAGGACAAGGACGGCGTGACCAAGTACTCCACGGAGATCCGCGCCCGTGAGATCCTGCTGCTGGGCGGCCGCGGCGAGGGCGGCGGCGGCGAGTACGGCGGTGGCGGCGGCGGCCGGCGCGAGTACGGCGGCGGGGGTGGTGGCAGTGGCGGCGGCTACGGTGGTGGGGGCGGCGGTGGCGGTGGATACGGCGGCGGCGGGGGAGGCGGCGGCCGTGCCCAGCAGCCCGCGCGCTCCGGCGGGGGCAGCGGTGGAGGTGGCGGGACGGGCGGAGGCGGAACGGGTGGTGGCGGCCGCGGCGGCAACTACGACGACTTCCAGGCCCCGCCGTTCGAGGACGACGACGATCTTCCGTTCTGAGCCGGTCCGGCCGAGGCTGGCGCCGGAGCGGATTCGGCGGAGATGACACGTGGGGGCAGGATGCCGATGTGCATCCTGCCCCCACGCGATTTTGAAACAGCATTTCTCACACGGGGCCTGCGGCCAACGGGGGCAACGGTAACGGATGAACGAAAAACCGTTGACTCCGTTGGCCGCAGGCCCCGTGTGAGATGTTTTCGTAAGAGGCCAGGATCGGAATCTACTTGATCGCGCCTGCCTTGCCCGAGACGCGGCGCAGCACGCCCGTCTGCCCCACGTGGTAGGACTGGTGGAAGACCATCGTGGCGATGAGGGAGCCCACCGTCTCGTTGGGGTCGTTGCCGGGGCTGAACGGCGCGGGCTGGTCCAGCGTGTCGCCCGGGAACCCGGCCAGGCCGGCGTCCATGCGCGCCGCCACCTCGTCCCACAGGCGCATCAGCTCGCCGATGTCGCGCGCCTCGGCGGGGTCGGTGAGGGGTGCCGAGCCGCGGTCGTAGCGGTCCAGGCTAGCGGGGTCCACCACCGGCTCCTGGCCCACGACGGGGAGCGCCTTGTTGCCGATGCAGACGAGGTGGCCCACCACCCAGTTGAGGCAGTTGCCCGCCGGCTGCGGCGCGGCCAGGCTCTCGGCCTGCGTGATGCCCTCCACGTTGGCGTGCAGGACGAAGCTGGTCAGGCGCGCCACGTGGCGCAGGCCTTCCGTCGGGCTCACGGCGGTAGTCGGTTCGGGGGTGGACATGGGCGGCTCCTGGGGTGAATGATTGTACGATATCGTATAATTCGACTGCCGTATTATCGTCTTCCGCCCCGTCCGCGTCAAGGGGCTTGGTAGCGATGGATCGGATCCCGTATATTCCGATCTCGTACCATCTCCTCGTGCCTCGAGCCATGGCCCTGCAATTCCTTTCGCCGCTGCACAAGGCGTCGCGGCAGCTTTCCGTCTACCTGGGCGCGCCCACGGGCGGGCTGGAGCTGAGCCCCACGGACGGGCACCTGATCGCGTACCTGCGCACGTACGCGCCGGCGCCCGTGGGGGAGCTGGTGCGGGTGTTCGGGATCAAGCAGTCCACCTTTACGAGCATGCTGGACCGGCTGGAGAAGGCCGGCCTGATCCGCCGTGAGCTGAACCCGGCGGACCGGCGCTCGTTCCTCATCCACATCACGGACGCGGGGCGAGCCATCGCGGAGGAGGCGGACCGGGTGCTGCTGGCGCTGGAGGACGACATCCGCGCGCGGGTGAGCGCGCGCGACGTGGAGGGATTTCACGCGGTGATGCGCGCGATCGAGGAGATCACGCAGGTGCGGCTGCGGGAACGCTGAAGAAAACGGAAACAAAATTCTCACGCAGAGGGAGCAGGGGCAGCAGAGTACGTCATCGCGCGACGAAGTACTCTGCTGCCCCTGCTCCCTCTGCGTGAGAAATGCAGTTGTTTTTGCTTACGAGGCCACCGTCGCGGCGGAGGCGGCGGGGGTGATGGACGGGCGGACCTGGGCCGCGATCTCGTACGAGCGCAGGCGCGCGGCGTGGTCGAAGATCTGCGACGTGAGCATGAGCTCGTCCGCGCCCGTGCGGTCGATGAACGCCTGGATGCCCGCGCGCACCGTATCGGGCGAGCCGGCGGCGCTGCACGCCAGCGCCTCGTCCAGCATCAGCCGCTCCATGGGGTGCAGCTGCTCCAGCAGGTCGTCCACGGGCGGCTGCAGGCGGCCCGGACGGCCCCGGCGCAGGTTGAGGAACGCCTGCTGCACGCTCGTCATCAGCCGCCGGCCCTCCGCGTCCGTGTCCGCCGCGAAGACGTTGAAGCCCAGCATGACGTACGGCCGCTCCAGCTGCGCGGACGGCTCGAAGCGCTCGCGGTACAGCTCGATGGCCTGCATCATCGCGCCGGGGGCGAAGTGGCTGGCGAACGCGTACGGCAGCCCCAGCGACGCGGCCATCTGCGCGCCGAACAGGCTGCTTCCCAGGATCCAGACGGGGATCGTGAGCCCCTCGCCGGGGACGGCGCGCACGCGCTGGCCGGGCTGCGGGTCGAAGTACCCCATCAGCTCCACGACGTCGTGCGGAAAGGTGTCCGCGCCGCCGCTGATGGTCCGGCGGAGCGCGGCGGCCGTGACGGGGTCGGAGCCGGGCGCGCGGCCCAGCCCCAGGTCGATGCGCCCGGGAAAGAGCGACTCCAGCGTGCCGAACTGCTCGGCGATGACGAGCGGCGAGTGGTTGGGGAGCATGATGCCGCCCGCGCCCACGCGGATGGTGCTGGTTCCCCCCGCCACGTGCGCGATGACGACGGACGTGGCCGCGCTGGCCACGCCCGCCATGCTGTGGTGCTCGGCCAGCCAGTAGCGCCGGTACCCCCAGCGCTCGGCGTGTCGCGCCAGGTCCAGCGTGTGACGAAGCGCCTGCCCCGCGTCGCCGCCCTCCACGATGGGCGCCAGGTCAAGGACGGAAAACGGGATGTCGGCCATCACGGTGCCGCTCACTGCCTCGGGTGGACGTGCGATGAATTCCATTGCGTACAATCTAATTGGATGCTATCGTTCTGGAAACCACCCGCCACCTTCTTCCAGGGACGACACCGCATGCCCGTGCTCTACTCCACCACCGCGCGCGCCGTGGGCGGCCGCGAAGGCCACGCCGAGACCAGCGACGGCCTGCTGCGCGTCGATCTCGCCCTGCCCAAGGAGCTGGGCGGCCGGGGCGGCGCCACCAACCCGGAGCAGCTGTTCGCGGCCGGCTACGCGGCGTGCTTCGAGAGCTCCATCCGGTTCCTGGCGGGCCGGCAAAAGCTGCCCCTGCGCGGCGCGGCCGTGACGTCCACCGTGGAGATCCATCCCACGGAGACGGGCGCGTTCCAGCTGGTGGTGGCGCTGCACTCCGAGGTGGAGGGGCTGGACCAGGCGGCGGCCGAGGCGCTGGTGCACGCGGCCGACCAGGTGTGCCCGTACTCCAACGCCGTGCGCGGCAACGTGCAGGTGACGCACACCGTCCAGGCGACGGCCTGAGCGAAGGGGATGATGCGCGAAGCGGACGACGCGGGCTGCACCCCGCCGGGGGCGGACGACCTGCGGCTGGAGCGCCAGCTGTGCTTCGCGCTGTACTCGGCGGCCAACCTGACCACGCGGCTGTACCGGCCGCTGCTGGAGCCGCTGGGGATCACGTATCCGCAGTACCTGGCGCTGATGGCGCTGTGGGAGCGGGCGCCGCGGTCCGTGGGGGAGCTGGGGACCGCGCTGGGGCTGGACAGCGGCACGCTCACGCCGCTGCTCAAGCGGCTGGAGGCGGGCGGCCTGGTGACGCGGGCGCGCGACGCGGCGGACGAGCGGCGGGTGCTGGTGGACCTGACGCCCGCCGGCCGCGACCTGCGCGCGCGCGCCTGCGCCGTCCCGGAGGCGCTGCGCTGCGGCCTGCCGATGGAGCTGGAGGATGCGGGGGCCCTGCGCGACGCGCTCTGGCGCTACGTGCAGGCGTTACGCGCGGGGACCTTGCCGGACGGGGACGCGCCGGCGCCGTAATCGGCCGAACAGAAAACTGCGATCTCACGCAGAGGGAGCAGGGGCAGCAGAGGATTTCGTCGCGCGATGACGTACCCTGCTGCCTCTGCTCCCTCTGCGTGAATATTCAGTTCGGTTTTACCAGGCGCCGCGCTCGCCCACGCGATGGATGACGCCCCGCAGGCGCCGGCTGGCGTTCACCCAGTTGGTGCGCACGGCCTCGGCGGCGGCGTCGGCGTCGCCGGACTCCACGGCGCGCACGATCACCTCGTGCTCGTCCGTGGCCACGTCCAGGCTGCCCTGCAGCAGCGTGCCGTAGAACCACTCGTAGCGCTCCACCTGCGGCCGAACCATCCCCAGCAGCCACCCCAGGCGCGGGCCCGCCAGCGGCCTGGTCAGCGTGGCGTGGAACGCCTTGTGGCTCGTGAACGCGCCCTCCGCGTCGATGGGCACCTGCGCCACCGTCTCGCCAAAGAGGCGGTTGGCGGCGCGGGCGTCCGCGACCAGCCGCGCGCGCTCCTCGTCCGAGAGCCGGTCCAGGTTTCGCAGGGCGGCGAACTCCAGGTCGCCCAGCAGGGGGAACAGCTCGGCCACGTCGTCGTCGCGCAGGGGCGCCACGGTCAGCTGCCGGCGCCCGCCCTCGGAGCCGATGAGCCACCCCTCCTGCACCAGCAGCTGCAGCGCCTCGCGGACGGGCGTGCGGCCCATCCCCATCCGCTCGGCCACCTCCTGCTCCACCACGCGCGCGCCGGGCGCCAGCCGGCCGCGGATGATGAGCTCCCGCAGGCGGTCGTACACGTGGGCGGAGCGGGCCCCGCGCTGGATGGTGGCGGTCATGTTCGTCGGATTGGGAGTGGGGGGACGGGTGGAGGCCTTGCATGCGCCTTCCGTACCATCAAAATTGTCGACAAGTCGCGCCGCGTCAACCACTTCGCGCGCGCGAGGCCACTTTATCGTGTGGAGACGCGGATGGACGTTCGTGAGGTCCAGGTACCGGGATGGGAGCGCGTGGTGGTGGCGCGCGATGGGGAATACCACGGGATCGTGGCCGTGCACAGCACGGCCCTGGGCACGGCGCTGGGAGGAACCCGCCTGTGGCGCTACGCCGCGGAGGCCGACGCGCTGGACGACGCCCTGCGCCTGTCGCGGGGGATGACGTACAAGAACGCCCTCGCCGGGCTGGACGCGGGCGGCGGAAAGTCCGTCATCCTGGCGCCGGCGCGCATCGACGACCGCGCGGCGCTCTTTCGCGCCCACGCGCGGGTGGTGGACATGCTGGGCGGCACGTACATCACGGCGGAGGACGTCGGGACCACGCCCGCGGACATGGACACCATGGCGGCCGTCACGCCGCACGTGGCCGGCGTGTCGTCCGGCATCGGCGACCCGTCGCCCCACACGGCGCGCGGCGTGTTCCGCGCGCTGCAGGCGGCCGTGGCGCACCGCTTCGGCGCGGGGGAGGTGGCCGGGATGACGGTCGCGGTGCAGGGGACCGGAAACGTGGGCGCGTGGCTCGTGCGCCTGCTGCGCGAGGCCGGCGCGAACGTCGTCGTGGCGGACGTGGACGCGGACCGCGCGGCGGCCGTGGCGGAGGAGCACGGCACGCGGGTCGTGTCGGCGGACGCCATCTACGACGTGGAGGCGGACGTGTTCGCGCCGTGCGCCCTGGGCGGCATCCTGAACGTGGAGACGATTTCTCGTCTCCGCGCGAGCGTCGTGGCGGGCGGCGCCAACAACCAGCTGCGCGACGCGGACGACGGGGCGCGGCTGGCGGCGCGGGGCATCGTCTACGCGCCGGACTACGTGGCCAACGCGGGCGGCGTGATCACGGGCTACGGCGAGATGGCGGGCTGGACGCCCGCGCAGTGCGCCGCGCGCGTGGACGCCATCCACGACACCGTGCGCGACCTGCTCCGCCGTGCGGATACATCCGGCATCCTCCCCCACGAGGCCGCGGACCGCATGGTGGAGGAGCGTCTGGCGGCGGCGAAGGGCTGATACGGTCCGAGCGAATCGGCGGGCTCGCTGCTCGGGCTAGAGCCCCCTCCCCCCGCCCCCTGCCCCCGCTTCGCGGGGGAGGGGGAGAACTGCTGGCAGTTCGCCTCGCCCGTGCTGTCAGTTCTGAGTCCTCTACCGGGCCGACGCTGTGAGATGAAG
>NZ_DASURI010000400.1:0-3737 GCF_036280135.1 Longimicrobium sp. | reverse complement strand
CGCCTCGACGGTGATCTTGCGCGTCAGGTCGCCGTCGGCGATGGCCGTGGCCACGGCGCTCACGTCGCGCAGCTGCACCGTCAGGTTGCCGGCCAGCTGGTTCACGTTGTCCGTCAGGTCCCGCCACACGCCGGCCACGTCCTCCACCCGCGCCTGGCCGCCCAGCTTGCCCTCCGTGCCCACTTCCTTGGCCACGCGCGTCACCTCGGACGCGAACGCCGAGAGCTGGTCCACCATCGTGTTGATGGTGTTCTTGAGCTCCAGCATCTCGCCCTTGACGTCCACGGTGATCTTCTGGGACAGATCCCCGTTGGCCACGGCCGTCGTCACGAGGGCGATGTTGCGCACCTGGCCGGTGAGGTTGCCGGCCATGAAGTTCACGGCGTCCGTGAGGTCCTTCCACGTGCCGGCCACGTTGGGCACCTCGGCCTGGCCGCCCAGCACGCCCTCCGTGCCCACCTCGCGGGCCACGCGCGTGACCTCGGACGAAAAGGCGCTGAGCTGGTCCACCATGGTGTTCACGGTGGTGGCGATGCGAAGGAACTCGCCCTGCACGGGCTTGCCGTCGATCTCCAGCGCCATCTTCTGGCTCAGGTCGCCCCGGGCCACGGACGAGAGCACGCGCGCCACCTCGGTGGTGGGGGTGATCAGGTCGCCGATGAGCTGGTTGACCGCGTTGATCTTGTTGGCCCAGCCGCCGCCCACGGGGCCGATGGAGGCGCGGTCCGTCATCTGGCCCTGCCGGCCCACGGTGCCGCTGACCCGCGTGATCTCGTCGCTCACCCGCTGGTTGAGGTGGGCGATGTCGTTGAAGGTGTCGGCGATCTCCTCCAGCAGGGGGTCGCCGTACACGTCGGGCAGGCGCACGCTGAAGTCGCCCCCGCGCAGGGAGCGCAGGGCCAGCAGCAGCCGGCGCAGCTCGCGGCGCTCGCCGCCCTCGTCGCCGCCCCCGCCGCCCGTGCCGCCGCCGTCCAGGCGCGCGCGGCGGGCCCGGCCGCGCCCGGCGGGCGGGTCGGCGGTCTCGGACGTCACGCCGGCGCCGTTGCCCACGGCCGCCGCGGAGCGGGCGCGGATGCGGCCGCCGCGGGGCGCGGGGGCGTCCGACGCGGGTCCGGCCACGGGTGCGCCCGGGGACGGGGGCGCGGCGGGCACCTGCGGGCGCGCGGCCCTGCGGCGCGGCGCGGGCGCTCCATCGCCACCGGGGCTTCCGGCGGGCGGGTTCACGTCGTTGCGGTCGTCACCCTGTGGCACGGCTGGAACTCCTGCTCGCGTAACGTGGAGAAATGCCGGAGCCGGCGGCCACCCCACGGGGGCGGCGCCGGCGGTCATGTACGGCGGCTGCGGTGCCCGGCGCCCGCGTGGGGGCGGCGCCGGACGGGATGGCACTCAAGCGGATCCGGTGGATCGGCGGAACACGCCGCCCGCGCGCCGGTCCCGGGGAGGGGCGCGGAGGGTGTGGGCAGCGCATAAGCTTCGACCAACGACGCAAGCGGCAGGCCAGTGGCGGCAGGTGTTTCCCCGCCCCGGTGCCGGTTTGCGCGTGGACTTTGAAATAACCCGCCGCATTGCCGGCCGCAACAACGGCCCTCTTTCGCTCACGCCGAGGAGCACACCGCGTACGGTGGGACGGCCTTTTGAACTGCATTCTCACGCAGAGCCGCAGAGGACGCAGAGTACTTCGTCGCGGATTCACGAAGTCCCTATCCATCATCCAGCTGCCGGGATGTCTGCGTCGGGCGGGGAGGGTGCCCGTGCAGGGTCCGGGGTACTCTGCGCCTCTGCGGCTCTGCGTGAGAATTCTGTTGTCTGTTCCGTCGCGAAGCCGGAACGTGGAGACTACGCGTGTTTCCAGCGTACGGGTTGGCGTGCGGATTGCGGCGGCGCACAGGGTTCGTTCACCTGGCCGTCTTCCCCTGCTCCCGGACCTGACTCCGTGCGCCGTCCTGAGCCCATGCCGTCCGCCCCGCCCCGATGACCTCGCCCCACGTGCACCGGCCGGGCGAGCGCACCGTGCCCATCGCCGACGTGCTGGCCAGCGAGGCCCGCCTGCGCGCGCTGGTGGAGGCCGACGCCGTCACCGTGTGGACCACGGACGCCGACGGCATGGTGGACGACATGCCCGTCTGGCGCCGCATCACGGGGCAAACGCCCGACGAGGTGCGCGGCTCCGGCTGGGCCAACGCCATCCACCCCGACGACCGCGAGGCCACCACCCGCGCCTGGTGGGCCGCCCACGCCGAGCGCCGCCCGTACCGCGCGGAGTACCGGCTGCGGATGGCGGGCGGCGGATACCGCTGGTTCGAGGCGCGCGGCGTGCCCGTCCTGGCCGGCGACGGCAGCATCCGCGAGTGGGCCGGCACCCTGCACGACGTCCAGGACCGCCGCGACGCCGAGACGGACCGCGTGTCCCTCCTGGACCGGCTGGAAGAAGCGTGGCGCGATGCACAGGCCAGCGCCGGCGACAGCGCCGAGCTCGCCCTGCGGCTGCAGGAGCAGGCGGCCGAGCTGCAGGAGCAGATGGCCGCCGCCCAGGAGCTCGCCGACGAGCTGGAGACCGCCAACGTCCGGCTGGAGGACACCCTCCAGGACGAGGCGCGCCTGGTGGACACGCTGCACCGCATCGGCGTGTCGCTCACGTCGGAGCAGGACCTGGCCCGCATCGTCCAGGCGGCCACGGACGAGGCCACGTCCCTGACGGGCGCCCAGTTCGGCGCGTTCTTCTACAACGTGCTGAGCGACGCGGGCGAAAGCTATACGCTGTACACCATCTCCGGCGTGCCGCGCGAGGCCTTCGAGCGCTTTCCCATGCCCCGCAACACGGCCGTCTTCGCCCCCACCTTTCACGGCGAGGGCGTCGTCCGCAGCGCCGACATCACGAAGGATTCGCGCTACGGGCACAGCGCGCCGTACCACGGGATGCCGGCCGGGCACCTTCCCGTCCGCTCGTACCTGGCCGCGCCCGTCATGGGGCAGACGGGCGAGGTGCTGGGCGGATTGTTCTTTGGCCACGCGGAGACGGACGTCTTTACCCCCCGCGCCGAGCGGCTGGCCACGGGGATCGCGGGATGGGCCGCCGTGGCCATCGAGAACGCGCGCCTGCACGATGCCGAGCGCCGCGCCCGCGCCGCCGCCGAGCGCGCGGCCGAGCGGGCCCAGCGGCTGCTGGAGGTGGCCGAGGTGATGGCCCGCGCCCTCTCGCCCGCCGAGGTGGCGGACGTGGCGCTGCGGCAGGGGATGCGCGCCATGGGCGCCACGGCGGCGGCCATGGCCCTCCTTTCCGACGACGGCGCGGCGTTCGAGACCGTGGGCTCGCGCGGCTACCCCGCGGAGATCATGGACCGCTTTCACCGCTACCCCGTGCGGGGCGGCGGCCCCATGTCCGACACGCTGGCCAACGACGCGCCCGTCCTGCTGGACGACCTGGACGCGTGGCGCGAACGCTACCCCGCCATGGCGGGCATCGTGGAAGACACGGGGCACGCCGCGTACGCCGCCGCCCCCATCCGCGTGGACGGCCGGGCCATCGGCGCGCTGGGCTTCGGCTTCGCGCGGCCGCAGCGGTTCGACGCGGGCGTGGGCGTGTTCCTGGAAACGCTGGCCGGCCAGTGCGGCGCCGCCCTGGAGCGGGCCCGGCTGTACCAGGCGGAGCACGCCGCCCGCGCCGAGGCCGAAGCCGCCAACCGCGCCAAGAGCCAGTTCCTGGCCAGCATGAGCCACGAGCTGCGCACGCCCCTCAA
>NZ_DASURI010000399.1:0-41998 GCF_036280135.1 Longimicrobium sp. | reverse complement strand
GCCCAGCCCGGTCAGCTCCGTGACGAAATCCGGCAGCATGGCCCCGGCCCGGGCCGTCGCGCCGGTCGCGCGCGATCCGGACAGGGCGGATTCGAGCGCGATGATGTCGTCCAGAGACGTATCCAGATCCGCGAGCCGGTTCGCGTCACCCGAGGTCACCGCGCGGCCCTGCTCGCGGTTGCTGGCCGGGCGCTTCCCGGCTGCCTGAGACCGCGGCACAAGCACCGGCGAGCCGTCCTCGCCCATGATCGCCACGAGCGGCTCCGCGTCCGCGCGCTGCGGTGCCTCCGGGTCGCGGTAGATCACCTTGCCGCTCTCGTCCACGAGCGAGCGCCCGACCACGCGCGGTCCGGCCGGCTTCTCCGGAGCCGCGGGCGCCGCCGCGATCTGCTGCCCGTCCGGCCCGAACCGCACCTGCCCGGGCGCGAGCGTGAAGCCCTCGGGCTTCTGAGAGCCGGCCGACCACGCCTGGCCGAAGGCCCCGATCTGCGAGGCCACCTCGGGCGTGAACTCCTCGGGCATCTCCGGGAACTTGCCGCTGCGCCGCGCCAGACCGCTCACAGCAGGATAGAGCTGCGCCTGCACCTCGGGCGGCAGGCTGGAGAAGCCGTGCGCCAGCTTGCCGAATTCCTCGGTCGCCTGCTTCTCGTCGAGCTGGACCTGCTGCGCCTGGGCCTGCTGGATCTTCTGGAACGAGCCCATCGCATCGATGACCTTCGCGCCGTGCTCCGGACCGAGGACAGCGAGCACCCGCTTCGGGTCCGGCGGGCCCTCGCCAGAGAACAGCGCCGCGGTCGCCGCCGCGCGCTTCGACGTGGCCCGCTGCTCGTCCCGGGCCTGAAGGATCCCGCCCACGTTCTGCCCCAGGTCCGCGACGCCCTGCCCGATCATGGCGAACTTGCGCGCCGCGGCCTCGGCCCGGGACGCACCCTGCCGCATGATCAGGTCCGCGATTCGAAAGCCGCCATCCTCGTACACGACGCCCTCCTACAGCCCGAAGTCGCTCGGCCGCGGCGCTTCACCCGCCTGTCCGTTGATGATTTGGAACCACTGCGGGTAGAGCTGCTGCATGAGCTGGTACACGTCGAACTCGCGGTTGAAAGCCCCCATGCCTCGCTGAAGCTCCGCGTTCGTGAGCGTCTGCCAGCCGGCGAACTTGGGATCGAACTCGGCGCGCGCCGCGGCGAGGCGCCGGTCGAAGCCCTGGTTGTACCGGTCGTTCACGTTCTGGAATTCCTGTGACGCCAGGTCCTGTCCGTACTTCACGATGTCCTGGAGCGTCCCGCCGCTGCGCAGGACGCCGCGCGCCGCCGCGCTGGCCTCGAGCGCGTCCCGCCCCTGCTGGAGCCGGAACTGGAAGCCCGGGTCGTTCTGCATCGTGACGGCGGTCGGCGCCTCGTAGTCCGGCGCGTCGAACGTCGGGATCGCGTCGAAGTTGAAGCTCGGAGACATGGCCCCGCCGAAGCCCGGGATGGAGAAGCCGGTCGGCTGGTAGTACGGCGTGATCCCGCCCATGGCGCCCGGGGCCGGAGCGGAGGGCCGCGGGCCCGGCTGCGGAGCCGGCGCCCCAGGCACACCACCACTCTCGCCGCTGAAGCCCTGCGGCCCAGGCAGGCCACGCCGGCGCCTGCGCTCCTCGTCAAACGGATCGAATCCGGCCGTGTTGCTCGCCATCCCTCCACCTCCGGTAACCGGCGCCGTCGTGTCGTCCCGGAAGACGCCGCCGGAACCTACGCCGCCCTGACTCTGCCGCGGGAACTGCCCGCCGCCGAACGTGTACGACCCCCCGCCACCCGGCGCAGCCAAGCCGCCGAGGCTGGTCTCGCGCCCGAACTGGTCGAAGAAGACCGGCTTCCGATTCTCGCCACCGCCGACCGTGTCGAAGAAGCCGCCGCCCGGGAGCCGCTGAAGGTCGCTGCTCGACTGCGGGTTGAACTGCTTCTGCTGCTGCCGCAGCCGCTTCCAGTTGTCGAACGCGACCCACGGGTGCTCATACGCGTTGACGAAGCCCTGAAAGTTGGGGTCGGCCTGGAACGCCTTCGCCAGCGGATCGTTCTGGACGCTGTCCCAGTTCTGATCCCAGCCGCGGAAGATCGACTGCCCGTGCTCCTTCTTGTCGAAGATCCCCTGCTCGCTGGGCCGCTGGCCGCTCTTCGTGAACAGGTCCAGCCATTGGTTGTGCGCCGCGAACCACGCCTGACGCTTCCGGTGCGCGGCCTTGTAGACCTGCCCCTCGGGCGTGTCCTCCCAGCCCTCGACCTCGGGCGGCCGGGCCGGGTCGCGATGCGCGGCTCCGGCGATCCCCGGCTCGGTCGGGTCGATGTCGGGATAGTTCTCCTTGACCCACACCTCCCACGACGGGATCCCGGCCATGCCTCAGATCCTCCCCGCAGACGGCCCCACGCACGCGTGGGAACGCGTGGCGCAGGCCCGATCGCGGATCGCCTGGACCCTCACCTTGCCCGGCTCCTAGTAGCGGCCCCTGCGGCGTCCCAGCGTGGCGAGCGTGTCGCCGGCCATCATCCCGGGCCCGCCCATGCCAGCCGACGGCACCTCCGGCACGCCAGCCCCGCCCATCCCGCCCGGCATCCCGCCAGGCATCCCACCCGGCGCGGGCGCGTCCATCGGCGGCATCGGCACCGGAGCGCGGCCCACGTCGGCCGGGGTGGAGAAGCGGCCGCCCATGCCAAACCCGGCCCCGCCAAGCATGCCCAGGGTCATGCCCTGGAGCGCCCCGGAGCGGTTCCGGTAGTCGGCCATGGCCTGCTGGAACATCTCCATGCGCTGCGCGCGCTCGGCCTTCCGCTCGGCCTCCTGCCGCTCCGCGACCGCGAGCGCCTGTGCCTCGCTGCGCGCGGCGTGCTTCGCGGCCTTGTTCTGCCCGTGCAGGCCGATGGCCTGGCCCGCAAGCCCGGCCACCGCCGGAATGACTGCCGCTGCCGGCATTAGTGCCCTCCCTCCAACGGAACCGCGTAGAACTTCGCCGGGATCGGCTTCGCGCCCAGCCGCTCCAGGTAGTCGCCCATGGCCGGATTGCTGTCCTCGGCCCCGCCCAGCGCCCAGCGGCCCCACTTCGCCGCGAGCTTGAACGCGCGCTGGTACAGCGACCGCACGATCCCCGCGTTGCCGCGCAGCTCGGGCGCGATCCACACGGACTCGAGATAGGTCACCCGGACCACGGTGAAGCACCCCACGATCCGGCCGCCGTCCTCGACCACGACCACCTCGGCGTCGCCCGGCGGCACGAGCGGAGCGATCTGGAGGCCGCACCCGTCCAGGCGGGCCCATTCCGTCGCCGGCAGCAATCGCGTCGTCATGCGCTCACCCGGATCAGAGCGACCGCCATCTCGTACACCGCCGCCGGAGACCCGGACGTGCTCAACGTCGTCGCGACCGTCACCGGCGTCGAATCGTCCACGAACGGCATCAGCGAACCAGTCGCGGCGAGCGTGCCCGTGCTGTTCCCCGTATACGCCGTAGTGGCCTGAGTGATAGTCTGTCCGTTCCGCGTCCACGAGAACGAGAGCTGGAGCGAGCTGGACACCCCGGCCGCCGTTGTGATCCGGGCCTCGTAGGCGATCATGTACACGCCCTGCGAGACACCCCCGCTCGCCAGGTCCTCCGCCGCGAGCGAGGACGTCAAGCCCGTGTTCTGGTACAGCTTCACGAGCGACGGCGCCGCGAGCAACTGCTCGGCCTGGTCGGACAGGTACAGGTTCCACGGCTGCGTCAGCGCCCCGCCGCTGTCGGCGATTCTGTCCTTCGGAAGACCGGCTTGATTCATGCCGCCCTCGGTTGCTGCGCCATCTCGACGTACAGGTCCATCAGCTTGAGCCCGACCGGGTCCGTCAGGACCAGCTCGTACACGCGCCGCCGCGCGGCGCCCATCCGGTTCCACCGCACGCGCTTACCGTACTCACCGATCTTGCCCGCCGAGCGCCACATCTCGGGCCCCCACGTCTTCCCGCCGTCGTTCGAAATCCGCAGCATCACCTGCGGATTCTCGCCCTGGCCCGTGGTCGTGCCGACGCCACGCTCCAGCTCGGCCTCGACGGAGCTATAGAACACGCGCTCGTTCTCGTTCGTCAGGGCCGGCGCGCGCCGCACGTACCGGATCGGCCGGCTGTCCACGTCGAGCGTCAGGTCGGGCGTCGCCCGGTACACGACCGGAGTCTCCCCGTCGAGCCAGCGGTGCTCGCCATAGGCGTACACGTGCCACCGCGGGCGCCAGTGCGTAAAGGCGCCGTCCTCGCTGATCCACGTTCCGCGCTTCGTCCACGTGTCCGAGGTGGCGTTGTAGACCCACGTCACGCCCGCACTCGGGAACGTGAACTGGACGAACCGGTGCCCCTGGTCCGTGTACGTGTCCGCGACCGCGTCGCTGATCGTGGCGTAGCCCCCAATCGCCATCTCGATCGGGTACGTCGCCACCGGCTGCGGCTGGAATCCGCTCGCGCGCTGCACCGACCCCGCGCCCAGGTCCGAGGCCCCCACCCACAGCAGCTCATCGTTCGACCGCGCCACGCTGAACGGGGCCGCGACGCCGAGCGACATCAGGCCGGACGGGTGCGGCGCCAACGGGAACGGCGTAGTCCCAGCGTCGTACCAGACCTCGCTCGTCACGGCCCCGAACAGGTACATGAGCCGGTTCAGCCTCTTCATGGCGATCCACGGGTCCGGCGCCAGAGAGCGCTGCACGAAGTTGGTTCCCGTGGTCCAGGTCAGGCCGTCGAGCAGGTCCGATCGGTAGAGCGTGCCCGTGTTCGCGTCGAGCGCGAAAAACCAGTCGTCCAGGAACTCGCCCTGAGTGGCCTTGCCGTCCAAGGCCGTGACCTGCGTCAACGTGTTCGTGCCCAGGTCGTAGCAGTAGCCGTTCCCGCCGCTCGTGATGAACAACTGCCCACCGACGGCCCCGTTCGAGCAGATCGTGGCCGGGTTGGCGTCCACCGCGACCGTGCCGCGCGACGTGAGCGCGCCGAATCGGTCGATCTCCACCAGGGAAGACCCGATCACCGCGAACTCGCGCTGCTCCGAGTCCTCGAACCAGTGCGCCCGGCCCGCCCCGGACGTGTCCAGCGTCGCCAGGGACTCTACGCCGCCGAACGGCAGCAGCGCGAACTTGTGCGTGGCGCCCTCGCTCTGGAGCTTCTCTACGTACAGGTTGATCGTGTCCTCTTGGTCCGCGGTCAAGCTGCGGTCCACGTAGGACGGGCCCACGAAGCCGGGGAGCCTCATTCGCCCGTCCTGATGTCGAAGTAGCGAGCCCCGCCCACGAGCGCGCCGGCCTCGAAGGACAGATCCGACATGCGATAGTTCGCCCGCTTCACGGTGTCCTTCGACTCGCGCGCGGCCATCGCCAGTTCACCCGGGATCTGCCGGGTGAACATCGGCCCCAGCTCCACAGCCAGGTTGGTCTCGATCATGCGCCGGTAGCCCGGCGGCAGGCTCACCGACTCGGACATGGCCGAGAACTCCGCCACGGCACCCGGCGCGTACAGCGCCCCCTGCAACGCGCTCGACGTCGGCACCGGCCAGAGCTTGAGCGTCCCGGTCGGGTACGTGGGGTTGTAGTACCAGGACGTGGGCAGCGTGGCCGTGGCCGCCTTCTCCGCGATGTCCGCGTAACCCTGATCGGTGAGCCGCACCAGCGAAGTCTCGAGGTCGGGATTGGGCGTGGTCTGGATCAGGCGCACGTCGTTGATGTACACCGGGCGCGCGACGTTGATGTCCGAGCCGGAGCCGACGCTGTACTCGCCGTAGTTCGCGCTGATCGTCCAGGTGGTGCGCACCGACGGCGAGTAGATGACCAGCCTCTCCCCCGCCCACTGGTCCAGAAGGCTGTTGACCGCGGCGAGCGCAATCGCGCTGTCCTCCGCGGACATGACCTCCCCGGCGGCCAGAACTCCCAGCCGCCGGAGCGCGCCTTCCGCCAGCTCGGAGAGGGTCGCCATCGCGCCTTACGCCGCGGCGGGCTTCCGCCCTCGACGCACCACGGGCTTCTCGGGGATCTCCGGCAGGTGATCCGCGGTCTCGGCGTCGGCCTCGGCGGCCTCGCCCTTGGCCTTCTCGCTCAGGCGCCGGTCCGAGTGCGCCCGAGCCGCGGCCTCGTTCGCAATCCGCTCGTCCTCGCGGTTGGCGTGCTCGATCGCCTCACCCGGCGTGCGCTGCCACCCCTGGCGGAGATACCGGTCCAGCTCCTCCTCGTTCCTGGCCGTGGCGCAGTTGCCCATGCTCCACGCCTCCTCGCGAGGGTCGATCACCAGATAGGGCCCGCCACGCTCCGGCCGCCGCGCGCGGTACACCATGACCGGGAACGCCTGGAACGTGTCCGGGCGCATCCCGCCCTGGCTCCGCGGCGTGTTCCACCGCTCGACTTCCTTCTCGTAATTGGACTTGAACGCTGCCATGAGACTCCTTTACGTGCTCGACGTGGGATCGAGGGTCGTGGTGCGCACGCCCAGGGCGCCGACCCCGTGCGTCGTGGTCTGACGCTGCCACCACCGCGTGGCCGTGGGCAACGCATCCCCCTGAGCGAACCACAGGGACCCATTCACGACGTTGATGTACGGCGAGACCGGGATCACGGCCGGCGGCCGGCCGGTCGGGTCCTGGCTGTAGAACTGATGCGGCTGGCCGATGTAGATCGTGCCGCCCGAGGCGTGGGGCACTCCCTTCGTGCCGTCCACGCCCCGGCGCACGTTCACCCACGAATCCACTCCGAGGCTGATCACCTCCATCGACTCCCCCTCCAGGAACAGCCGATAGCCGGCGAACAGCCCCGAAGTGGACGCCAGCTTCACCGCACCGTCAGACGGTCCGACGGCCTCGACAAGCTCCGTCGTGCTGAGCGTCACGGTAGCGGGCATCGGGCTAGCGCTCGATGTACCCGAACGAGAAGCTGTACGAGTCCGCGCCCGACTGCGAGGCGCGGATGCGCGCGAAGTTGAAGTTGCCGCCCGGGCGGATCGCGATCGGCGGCGCATACTGCACGATGTTCGCCGTGGCGGTGCCGGCCGTGGTCAGGCCGGACAACATCCCGCCGTTGGGCGAGCCGAAGAAAACCGTGATCTGGTCCTCCACGACCGGGATCACCTCGCGGCACGCCTGGGAGAACACCTTGCGGCTCGAGGTCATGGCGGTGACAACCGCCCCGAAGTGGATCGTGGCGCCCGTGGTGTTCGAGCCCTCGGAGTTGGTGCACACCGGCGTGATCGCGGTCCCGCCCGAACTGCGAGCGGTCGCGTTTTTGTCGTCGATGTAGACCACGTTGTACGACAGCGTGCCGCCGGCACCGATGGCCGTGAACTCCAGGTTGAGATAGACCGGGATGATCGTCTTGGTGCCGCCGTTGTAGACGTGCAACAGCGCCTTGGTGTCGGTGTCGGCCACGACCGGCGCGGCGTGACCGGCGATCCCGGTCCCCACCGTCGCGTTGCAGGCGTGGAAGAAGCTGCCCTCGTCACCGCTCCAGGTGTAGCCGGCCCCGATCGGGAGCACGTAGGACTCCAG
Organism: Longimicrobium sp.; assembly: GCF_036280135.1. Lineage (GTDB taxonomy): Bacteria > Gemmatimonadota > Gemmatimonadetes > Longimicrobiales > Longimicrobiaceae > Longimicrobium. Next base: position 34,489 of record NZ_DASURI010000399.1, on the reverse strand, counting down.
GCCGGGCCCGGTACGGCTGGGCAGAGTCTCGGTGGTCGAATCGGCGGTCGGGGTCGGGACGTTCCTCTGAACAGCCATGATCTGTCCCCCTTACGCGATTCCGCCGACGAGGTTGGTCACAGTGCCGGTCATGGCAGGCTGGCAGTACGCGAGCCACACGGCGTTGCAGGCCACGAACTTGTACGCCACCGGACCGTTGGCGTTGCTCGTGATCACGTCGTACGAGGAGCCCTCGCCACCGATGCCGCCCGTGAACGTGATCACGTGAGCCGCGGTCCCGTTCGCCAAGATGTTCAGCTCGTCCCCGTCCATGTCCGTGGTCGGAACGGGCACGGTCAGATTGATCACGCTGGTCCCGTTGAGGATCACGACGTGGTCGGTGCCGGCGGCCGAATGCGTCACCGTGGAGTTGTCGGCCGTGATCGACTCGATGATCCGCGGCCGTCCCGCGGTCGGGTTGTTCACCACCGCCGCGACGCCGGGCGCGTCCCAATCGTCCGCAGCGGTCCCGACCACGACGCCGGCCGAGGCCACGTGAGCCACGTTCTTCGTCCCGAGCTGCCCGCGACGCACCGGGATGGTGGTGCCGCTGGAATAGCTCTTCTGCACGACCATGAACTCCTGGTCGATCCGCACGATGCGGTCGGCCGCGAAGCCGGTCGCGGAAGCAACCACGATGGAGGTATCCGCCACCACCACCGCGCTCGACAGGGTCGTCCGAGTCAGTGCCATGGCGTTACCCCTGGGCCCGGCACGCAAACGACGCGCGCGTGGTCGCGAAGCCGACGATGGTGTCGATCCTGGTGATGTTCTGGTCGGTCTGGACGTCCCACTGCTCGGCCATGCGCAGGGCGATCCCGCGCAGCTTCGAGCTGATCCGCGTGGCCTTGGCGCCGCCGTTGGGCAGAGCCAGGTCGGCGGTGACACCCGCGAACGCCTCGGGGTGGAAGATCAGGCCCGTGGGCGACGCGGTCGCGGACTGCGAGCCGCCGGCCGCCATGGACCAGTAGGTCACGACGGCATCGTTCGCCGGCGAGGCGCTCACGGTCTGGAGCGAGCCGGACGTGATGATCGACGGGCTGATCGGCAGCGTGGCCGTGGCACCACTCGAATCCGAGGTGTCCGCAGTGATCACGAACTGCTGGAGCCGGCCCGTGCTCTGGTAGTTCTCCGGGTTGACGCTGAACACGCCCGCGATGGTGATGATGTCGCCCTTCTTCAGCGACGTGGCGCCGGAGCCCCAGCCGTTGATGTTGATCGTGCTGCCGGTCTGGCCCGCGCCGTCCACGAGCGGGGTGCTCGTGGTGCTGCTCCCGGTCGTGAACGTGGCCCGGCTCTGCGAGGAGTACCACTCATCGATGTTCAGCACGTTCCGGCCGAACATCCCCTTGCGGAAGCCCTCGGAGATCACCGCGGACGGGTTGAAGCTCGAGAGGTTGGCGTTGACGAGGACGATCATCTGCTCGGAGTCGAGCACCGCGACGCGCTTGTCCGTCGGCGTCGCCAGGTCGTCCAGCTTCCGCCCGGCCTGCAAGTAGGTCAGGTTGGTGCTCGGCGTGGTGCCGGGCGTGCCGACGCTGTTGTACACGTCCTTGTAGACCGTCTCGAACGCGAGGTTGTCGATCACCGACGCGAGGGCCGATGCGGCCTTGTCGATGTACCGGCGCCGCACGTCCTCGACCTCGGTCGTCTCCTGCCAGGCGCTCCAGCTCATGTCCACGTGCTTCTGGTTGGTCAAGCTGATGGGCACGGTCTGGTCGAGCAGGTTCTGGATGTCGAGCGCCTGCCCGTCCGAGACGGTGAAGCGCTGGGGCAGCCGGTAGTTGATCGTGTTGCCGACCTTGGCCCCGGCCTGCACGAACTCGTCGCTGTACTTGCGCTCGATGTTGTTCACGAACCGAAGGTTGTTCTCGAAACCCCGCCCGACCTCCTTGAGGGTCCAGGAAGGGGTGACCAGCGTATTCGCCATAAGGCGATACCAGCGCGGGCGAGGCCGCCCGCGTCCCTACCGCTTCGCGCGCCGCTCCCTTGCGTTGTGGTAAGCGACGTGCTCGTCAAACGAGGCGTCGTCACCTGGCGCGGCGTCTGCGGTACTAGGCGTGCCGTTCACAGGCCGGAACGGGGGCTTCGCCTGGGATACTGCCGGCTTCGCGCTGGCGCCTGCGGTTGCAGCTTCGAGCCGGTACTCGATCTTCGCCACCTCACGCACAACGTCGTGCGGGGATCGCAGCGTGGCGAACCGCTGAAGTGCGTCGGGATTCTCGGACAGGAACACCAGCAGGCCCGCGGAGTGCTCCGAGGCCACGATCTGGTCGGCCAGGACATTGAGCGGCCCGGCCATGCTCGGGTGCTCCAGCGACAGGGACGGGCGAAGGTTCTGCACCTCGGGAGACAGCCGGGACATGAACTCGGCGTGGCGCTCCTCGGGGGTCTCGCCCTGGCCGGCCGCCGCGAGCCGCTCACTGAACTTGGTCACGTAGCCGCGCACGGACGCCTGGAACTCGGCGGCCCGGGCCTCGCGCTGCTGCCGCTCCTGGAGCTGTCGGAACTCGCGCCGGGCCGCGTGTGCGCCGGCGGCCTTCACATAGTCGGCGTAGTTCTCGAAGTCGTCTTCCTTGGGCTCCTGGTCCTCGTCGGGAGCGGGCGCGGCCTGGCGCTGCGGCTGCGCGGGCTGAGCCGGCGTCGGGTCGGCCGGACGGCTGACGCGCGCCTCCAGCTCGGCCAGGCGCCGCTTCAGCTCTGCGGCTTCTCGCCGGGCCTCGGCCGCCTCTCGCGTGGCCTGCGCGACGCGCGCCGTCGGGTCGTGCCGCGGGTTGCCCTTGCGGGGCTCGGCCTGCTCACGCTCGGCCTCCTGCTCGTTCTCCTCGGGCTTGGCCTCGGCCTCGGGCTGCTCCGGCTCCGCGGCGGGCTTGGCCTTGGCCGCCTTCTTCCGCGCCTCGGCCGCGGCCTGGCCCCCGCGCTTGCCCAGCTCCGACGCGGCCTCGCTGACCTTGGCCTCGTCCGGGTCCTGCTGCGGTACAGCCTTGCCCTGGTCCCGCAGCACGCGCGGGCCCGACCCCTCCGGCTTCTCCGGAGTCAGCGCCTCGACCATCGCATCCGCGGTCTCGTGCGTGCTCGTCACGTCGTAGCCGTCAACCTGTACCGTGCTGCTCATGCCCTACTTTCCACTTACAGTTTTCAGCACCCGGAAGTCAACGCCTTTCGTGCCGAGCAAGCTACCGGCCGCGCAAAAGCCAGCGCAGCCTGCCCAGCAGCCCCAGGTTCACGTGATCGGCCACCAGCACCTGCAACGCGTCGTGGTCGCGCACCATGGCATCCGCCCGCCGCTCCAGCGAGTCCACCCGCCCGCGCGTCACCTGCTCGTTGCTCAGCGCGGCCCCGATCGGGTCCCGGAGCTGAGCCGCCATGCCCAGCGCTGTCTCGTGCGCCGCCTTCCTCGCCACCCTCGCCTGCTTGCCGTTCACGCCCTGTCCCCCTGCCCGTCCCGCATGATTGCGGCCGTCTCTGCCCGCGTGGCCTGCGCCGCCTCGTGGCTACGGTCCATCGCAGCCTCGCGCTGGTCGGCCACCATCTGCTTCGTCTGCGTCAGGTCCTTCTGCGCAGCCCTGATCCGCTCCACCTCGATCTGAGCCTCGGCCTTGAGCCGCTCCGTCTCCAGCCGGGTCTGCGAGTCGATCTCCGCCTTGCGGATGTCGGCCTCGGCCTTCACCTGGTCCGTCTGGAGCTTGTTCATCGCCTCCTGGAGCTGCGCGCCCATGGCCTGCATTTGCTGGCCCTGCTGCTGGAGCTGAGCCTTCAGCGCCGCCGGGTCGTCGGGCGCCGCGCCGTCCTTCAGGAACGGGTACTGCTGGTCCCGCATCTTACCCAGCATGTCCGCGATTTCCTTCGAGCCCGGGAAGTCTCGATACCGGAACCACGTCGGGCCGATGATCGGCAGCAGCGCGGGCATGGCCTGCAAGATGCCGCCGATCTCGTCCACGGCCTCCTGCTGCAACGTCTGCCGGCTCCGGCCGATCGACACCGCCACGGAGTACACGCCCTTGCGCAGATCGTAGGTCTTGGCCCCGGGCATGCCCTCGCCCGCCGCCCGCGGCCGCCCGTTCTGGTCGGCCGTGAACGAGGCGTTGAGCATCACCGTCTCGGTCTCGCCCTCAAGGTCCAGCGTCTGCGCGATCCGGCCCGGCCGGTCGTAGATCGTCGGCAGCAGGTCCAGCACGATCTTGGCCTCGCACGTCAGGCTGATCTCCGCCAGGTTCTGCAGGAAGTCGCTCGACGTGAGCGTGGCCTGATCCTGCAACGCCACGATGGCCCGGCCGCTGCGCTCGCGCGGATTCTGCCGACCCAGGCTCGGGTCATACGTCGCCGTCGTGCTCTGGAGCCAGTCGGTAGCGTTCTGGAGCAACATCAGGCTGGGGCTCATGGCCTGGTTGTCCACCTGCGTGCGCTGCGGCGGCGGGTACTGCTGCGCGCCGACGAACATGTTCACAGGCAGGTAAGGGAAGCTCCGCGTGTTGGCCTGGTCCCACAGGTGCTCATAACCATCGATCTGCTTCGGGTCGAGCACGAACGGGGCCTTGGGCTCCAGCGCCGCCCGCTCCACGGCGTTGCTCGCCGCGAAGTTAAACAGCTTCTGAGCGTCCCTGGCCTTGCGGATGATCCCCTCCCACCGCCGCTCACCCTCGATCGGCTGCAACTCCCGCCCGATCACAGGCACGAGCGGGATGTAACGCCCGTTCCAGTCGGCCTCGTCCAGCACCTCGAAGCCGGTAAGCTTGCACACCTTCACGCTGGTACGCTCGGACTCGCGCTCCGCAACGAGCGCGCCCTTGCCCTTCGTGTCCGGCTCCTCGCCCGGGCCCTTCTCGACCACTTCCCCGTTCTCGTACAGGCAGAGCTTGATCTTCTCGACGTTCCGGGTCCAGTACTCCACGACCCGGATGGCGCGCTGCCCGCCCTCGGTCCGGACCCACTCCGGCTGGTCCTCGCCGGCCTGGTCCCAGGACTGATCGTCCGAGGCCGGATTCTTGGCCTTGGGGTACTCGGCCTCGAACTGCTCCGGCGTGAGCCACACCGCGACGAACGCGAACTTGGCGTCGCAGTAGTCCGGCTCAACCGCCGTCGGGTCCACGTACACGCTTTCCTGGTGCAGGATGCGCTCGATCGTGATGACCTGATCGAACGGGTTGCCGCCGGCCTCGTCATACTTCGTGTTCACGCGGTAGTAGCCGCGCCCGGCCCGGATCGCGCGCGCGAAGGCCCAGGAACGAGCCAAGCTGGCCCGGCTGTCCTGCTCGATCTTGCGGTACAAGCCCCGGATCACCTCGGCCGTGTCGTCGTCGCTGTCCGGGCTGAGCGGGTGCACCTCGACCCCGAGGTGCGCCTGCCGCATCGCGTTCTCCACCTGCGCGATCGGCTGGTCGATCTTGGAGATGCTCAGCGTGGGCCGGGCCGGGATGCCTGGCTTGCCCATGCGCTCGGCCCGCGCGGCCTCGTCCCACTGAAGCTCGGGCACCTGGAACTGGAGGTCTTCCTTCTCCCGGTCGCGCTGCTTCTTCTCCGCGCCCACCGCGAGCTTGAACCGCTTGCGCGCGGCCTCGAGGATCTGCGCGTGGGTCTGGCCCTTCTTGGCGCCGGAGCTGTAGCCGGCTGCGTTCGTCTCAGGCATCGGTGCTGATCTCCTCGGCCCGCTCGCGCAGCAGCGCCGCTCCGGCCTCCACAGTCTCCAGGGACAGCAGGCCCACAGACTGGCTCTGCATCGCTACCTGGGCGCAGCCGTCCCGCTCGTCCACGACCAGGACCACGCCGAAGCCGAACAGGCCCGCGATGGGCAGCAAGAAAGCGTCGCCGCGCCGGACCGCGATCATGCCCACGTCCAAGCCGCCGGCTGGCCGGGCCCGGGCCGCTTCGGACGGGACACGCGCCCCACCTGCGCAGCAAACGTCAGTGCCAGCGCGTCTCCGTCGTCAGGCGAGTCCACGCCGCGCTTCGCCATGTCTTCCTTGCTCTCGATCACGAGCTTGTCCTGCTTGTTGATGTGGTAGCCCGGCGCGGTCAGGTCCGTCTCCAGCTTCACGTCCTTCGGGTCGATCGCCCCGCGCAAGAGCCATTCCTTCAGGCTGTGCCACATGTACGCGCGCAGGTTGGCCTGGTGGTGGTCCGGGCTCTCCGCGCCGAACCTCACCTCCTGCACCTGCTTGAAGCCCATGGCCTGGAGCCGCTCCACGTAGGGCGCCCCGAACGCGCTGTCCACGAACATCGCCTGCACGCGCTGGCCGCCATACTCCCCGTTCAGCACCTCGGCCAGCACTGCCAGGAACGCGGAACGATCACCGCGCACCTTCTCGCCCGGGACCCGCACCGGAGGGATGCTGCGCGCGTCCGCGCCGCGCCTGAACCTGATCACGTTCCAGGCCGAGCCGCCGTCGGACACGTCCACCCCGCACACGAGCGGCTCGTCTCCGAACATGGCCGGCGTGGGCCGCTTCTGAGCCTCGAACACCCGGCCCTGGTCAATGAACTGAAGCTCCGAGGCCCGGGGCGGCAGGCCCTTGACGCGCACGCGCACGAAGTCGCTGTCCTCGCCGTACACGTCGATCCACTCTTGGATCTGCGCCTTGTTCGTGAACCTGGACGTGCGGCTGTCGATCACGGTCGGGTTCCAGCGGTTCCGCTCCGCACCGAAACACGCCCGGTGAAAGTGCCCGCTGTTCCTGGTCGGGTTGCCGAACAGGAAGATCATGGGCTCGCCGTCCGTGAGCCCGCCCTCGGCCACCTCGTGGATCTTGTCCGGAATGGCGCTGTCCTCATCGAACACATAGAAGCTGGTCGAGTCCGCGGCGTGCTGGCCCGCGAAAGCCTCGCTGTTCTCCTCTTTCGGGCTCTGAGGCGCGCAGAACCAGGAGTCCTTATGGTCCACGTGGTACATGCGATGGTCGCCCACCTGGAACCAGTGCGAGGTGATGCACAGGCCCGTCCAGCGCTTTATGGCCGCCCAGGTCTTGGTTTCGAGCTGCACGTAGGTGTTGGCCGTGATCGTGCCGTGCGCGTGCGGGCGCGTGGACATGATCCAGTTCACCACCCAGGCAACGAACGTGGTCTTGCCGATCCCGTGACCGGAGCTGTACGCGGCCCGGATCGGAGCCACCGGGTGCAGGCCATCGAAGCGCCGCGCCTTGACCTGCTCGCCCAGGCTCTTGAGCGCCTTCGCCTGCCACTTGTCGGGCCCGTCGTGGTCGGCCAGCGGCGTGCCCGGCTCCCGCCACGGATAGGCGAAGAGCACGTAGCCCAGCGGGTCGGCGTAGAACTTGGCGACCTCGTCGGCCAGCTCCAGCTCGACCCGGGCCGGGCTAGCCATGCTTGGCCTCGGCCACGCGCTTACGCCCCGCCACCAGCCGCGCCACCAGGTTGACCTCCCCCGTCACGTTCACGTCCAGCGGCTGCTCCGCCGGCCGGTCGATCGTGCGGTTCGCCAGGTCCGTGAACGCCTGCACGCTCGGGTCCTTCTCCCACACCTCGATCTCTTCCTCGCCGTCGCCCAGCTTGGCCTTGGCCCGGGCCATCGCCTCCGTCACACGCACAAACTTGCCCGTCTTCTTCTCCCTGACCACCAGGTACTTGATGCCCTTCGCGTTCTCGATCTGCGCGTCGATCATCGGCCCCCACTGGACCGCGACACGCTCGCGCAGCAGCCGGCGAAGCTCTTCCTTCTCGGCTCCGTTGTTGCCCGGCTTGCGTCCTGCCCCGGGCCGGCGTCCACCGCGCGCCATTTGATTGAATTCAGCTCCCGTTATGCAGTCCGGCGCGGCCGGGGGCCGTGGGAGCAGTGCCCAGCCTGGCACGCCGGGCCAGCGTGCGGCCGGTAGCAGCGCGCGCAGCAGCCGAGGCCCTGGTCGGCCTTGGTCTCCAGCGGTACGCCGCAGGAACGGCAGTACACGTTCGCCATCACTCGGTCTCCATGACCCACATGTACGAGTTGACCAGGGCCGTAGACGCCGCCGCGTTCGTGCTGACCTGGCTGAACTGCACCTTGAACGTGCCCGCGTCCGTCGTGGTGATCATTCCGGTGATCGTGATGTGCACCGTCGGCGCCACCACCGTCGCCACCGTGGACACGCCGTTGCCGAACGTGGTCGTGCGCGAGTTGGCCGTGGCACCGTCGTAGATCGTCACGCCCTCCGCCACGTAGGCCGAGGCCGTCGCCGTGCCGTTGATCAGCGAGCGCAGGCCCCCGTCCGTGGCCGTGCAGAACAGCTCCACCCGGAACGTGTACGTGGTCGCCGCCTCCAAGGTCACGGACATCCCGGCAACGTCCGTGAGGGTGTTGTCCGTCTTGGACAGCGTGGCCGAGGCTCGAGCCGTGAGGATGTTCCCCACCACCGGGCCGGCGCCGGCGCCACCCTGGCTCAGCGGGACCGTCTGAGCGTACAGGGCCGCCCTGGACACGATCAGCGTCAGGGCAAGGCCGACGGCCAGGCACAGAAACATCGCGTCCCGCGCACGCGTTCCCACGCGTAGACGGGGCATCCTGGGGGCCGTCACTGCGCGAACCTGTAGTAGCTCACGTCGAGCGTCGCGTCCGACCCGCCCGAGCGGATCGCCCGGAAGCCCAGCACCGCCGCCCGGCCGCACACCACGATCACCGTATCCGCCGCCACGGGGTGCCCGACCGAGGATGTAGGCGCCAAGCCGTCGTCCCGGTAGCGGATGGCCGCGCTCTGGACAGACACCACCGCGAGCACGGCGTTGCCCTGGTTCGCGCTGGTGATGTTCCCCGCCGTGAAGCCGATGGAGCTCGTGCTCACCGTGATCTGCTGGCTCAGGCCGGGCAGGGGCGAGAGCGGGATCGTCATGCCCGGACACGTGCTCACCTGGGCGTGGGCCGGAGCCGCGAATAGCAACGGCAGGAGCACCGCCAAGGCCAGACCCGCATAACGACTCGGGTTGTAGCGGCTGAGGCCGACGCCAGCGCTGGACAGCCTCCGTGCTCGCCGCTGCCGCTCGATCTCCAACCGACGCATGGCGGCCGCCCTCTCATTCAAGCAGAGGTGCAGAGTACCGAGCAGCGGCTTGTCACGCACCGACTTGCCGCAATCAAAACAGGTGACGGTCTTCACAGTGCTGCCTCCTCGGAATAGAGCCTGGGCCGGCCGCCGCGGCGGCGCATCGTGCGCGGCAGCTTGTGCGGCAGGTCGTATCGGAACAGCCGGCGCTCCACCGCCGGCGGGAGAGGGACGTACCGGCTCGGGCGGGGCTCGGGACGCGGACACTCGGCGTGCGCTCCGTCGCCCAGCAGCGGCCGCCCGCTCTCGACCTCGGTCGTATGGCACAGCCAGCACTCGGTCAAGCCAACCTCCCGCGGTCCTGGAGTTGCCGCTCCAGGTCCAGCAAGCGCCGCTTCGTTTCCTTCAGGTCGGTCTCCAGCAGGTCCAGCACGCGCTTGAGCATGCCTTCCGAGCGCCCCTGAGACTCACGCACGGCCTTGTACTGCTGCTCCACGATCACCAGCCGCTCGTGAGCCTTGCGGTCCTCGGCCTCGTGGCCGTCCTGCCATTGCTCCATTCGATCGATCCTTCGCGCGATCTCCGCCACCTCGTGAGCGAGGCCGAGGAGCTTGCGCATCTGAGACTCGATACCTTGAGCCCAGGACCGATCAAACGCGCGGGGGGAAGTGACAGTCTGCTGAGGTGTGCGCCGCTTTTTGCCGGCGAAGTATGCACCGACCCCGGCCAGCAAGCCGGCAAGCCCCGTCCACACCTCGCTCGGGATCCGCTCCACGCCATCAGGCCCCGGGTGACTGCGGCGCCTGCTGCTGCTTGCCCCTACGGTCGGCCCCGTCCCACTCGGGACGGTTCTGCCGCAGCCACGCCACGAGCAAGATGCTCACGCGTGCGATCGTGGGGCCGTACTTCGTGCACCAGTCGGCGTCACAGTTGGAAAGCCACGCCGGGATCTCCGGCAGCAGCACCATGGCCGCCGCAAACGCCGCGGCTTCGGCCGCTCTCTTCCAGCTCATGGCCTTCAGTCCTCCCAGCTCCCGACCAGCTCGACAGCGCCCTCGAGCTTCCGGCTCTCCCAATCGAGGCCGCCAATCGCGCGCAGCGACAGCCCGGCCCCGAGCCTCTTCACACCGACGAGGTACGCGCCGTCCAGGTCCACCCGCAGCAACAGCCGGGAGTGATCCGGCGGCGCCGCCGCGACAGCAGCGTCCACGGCCTCCTGGATCTTCGGACTCGTGAACCGCAGCGGTGACGTGGACCACAGCCGCTCTTGCAACTTGACCGGCAGTGTCTCGCTCACCACATACCCCCCAGCGTGTTCGGTACGCACGATCCCTCCAGCGCCATGAGCGCCAGCCACAGCACGAGCAGCGCCGCGCCGGCTGACACCCCGTCCACCTCAACGCGATGCCCGGGCCCCCTCACAGCACGTACACCCATCGCGTGGTCCCGTCCGCACAGTCCTCGCGAGTCACCAGGGCCACGCTTCTCGCCTTGCGCCGCGCGTACCTGTTCGCCAGCCGCTTCGGCTTCTGTCGGCTGCCGACGGCAAAGGCACCATCGATCTTCGGAGCGGTTCTCGTATGGAATTCACCGCACTGCGGCCCGCGCGGTCGGTGCCCGCCCCGCTGGTCCTTTCTGCTCCTGCTCACGATCGAATCCTCCCGATCCTGGCCGGGCGCCCCTTCCCGGCGAGGTAGCCCAGCGTGAGGCCGCAGGCGAGGATGAGCAGCGTGCGCGTCACGGGCGCACCTCGATCGTCAGGTTCGGGCTCGTGGTGTACGAGCCGTCCGGGTTGACCGTGTTGCAGTACACCTTGAACGTGCCCGCCGGGCAGTCCGGCTTCAGCGTCAGGACCCGGCGGTACTGGCCGGGCTGCGTCACCGTGAAGTGCCACGCGCGGATCGGCCCACCGAGCATCGCCCCGACCGAGAAGTCCTTGATGGGCGGGCTCACGCGCTCGCCGTTGAGCCAGAACATGCATTCGAGGCCAGCGCTCTGCCCCGGCTTGAGCGTGGTCACGCCGGACACGTAGGCGCGGTCCGCGATCCGGGGCTTCGGCCTGGGCGTCGGCGGCGGCTCCGGGTCCGGCTCGGGGCTCGCGGGAGGCTCGGGCTCCGGGATCGGGCTGCCGTCCGGCACGAACCGCCAGCGACCGCGCCAGCTCCCGCGCCCGGGCACGCCCTCCCGGTTCGGCATCCCGGGCCGGCACCAGACGGCCTTCCCGTTGCCGAACGCATGGAAGTTGCGCCACGGCCCCGCCGGGTACTCCTCGGGCGTCGTGATGCTCACCTCGTCGGTCTGGCCGTCGAGGTGCTGCCCGGCGCAGAAGCCCCTCCGCTGTAGCTCCGGGATCAGGCGCTCGCGGAAGAAGCGCTGCCGCTCCGGCGGGTCCAGCGGGCAGGACGTGTTCGGACCCGGACAGCCCGAGAGCGTGAGCAGGGCCGCGTTGACCTCGTCGCAGATCCAGTCTTCAGGCGGCGCGTCCTCGAAGCGCGCGTCGGGCACCCACTCGCCGCCGCCCTGAGGCGCGGTGCACGGGACCGGAGACGGAGCGGGGCTCGGCGGCGCGCTCGACGGCTCCGGGGCGGGCGTCGGCGGCGCCGTTGACGGCTCCGGGCTGGGACTCGGCGCCGGCGCGAGCGTGGTGGGCGGTGGACTCGGCGGCCCAGGGATCAGGTCCGGCAGCCGACGAATGTAGTCGCAACCTGCGACCGCAAACGCCAGCAGCAACACCCAGTAGATCCCGGCCCGCGCCGAAGTGCTCCGCGCCCTCTCGCGCGCCCGCCGCCTGTACCGGATGTAGAAGTGGGGCGGCAGCCAAAGCGCCAGCGCGCCGAACACGAACAGCAACAGTTCCCAGCTCACGTGATCCACCAGGATCCAGGTGAACGGGACCGTGTCCGGATCCTTGTCGAACGAGGACCACAGCTCCATCGCGAGCCAGACCGCGAACACCGCAACGAATGCCCTGATCCAGCGGCGGCGCGTCATGCGACCTCATCCGCCGCGGGCCGGCCGTGGACCCACCGCGCCAGCCGCTCCGCCGGCCGCACGTCCATGTGCACGCCCCACGGGTACAGGCCCACGCCACGGATGCGCGAGTCCGGCTCCGCGGCCTCGGCCAGCACCAGCTCGTGCAGCCGCGCCACCGTCATGCCCGGCGGCGGCTCCATGTCCAGCGCCCGGCCCTGAACGTGCTCGGAGTTGCGCGCCCCGCCCACCAGGCGGTTACGCTCCGCAGTGCGGTACGCCGACAGGATCCGAATGGGCCCGCCCACGCGCTTCCGCACCAGCTCGAACTCGACCGCGAGCCGGACAGCGCGATTCAGGCGCCACTCCACCGGGTACGGCGTACCGTCGTGACAGGCCAGCTCGGCCCAGCTCAGGTGAGGACTCGGCCCCTTCGACAGCAACCGCATGGCCCCCTAAACAGCGAAGGCCGCGCCGGAGACCTCCCGCGGTTGATCCGCGGGCATCACCGGGCGGCCATCCCAAGCCGTCCAGGGCGCGGCAGGTTGTTACGCCGAATGGTACGACTACAGCCTGTAGTGTTTCAAGCGGAAAGGTTACCGAACGATCAAGTCGTGATCTCAACCTCCGGCGCATCGATGTACTGCGTCACCGCGCCCAGGAACCGCACGCGCACGTCCGAGGCCCAGCCGTTCCTGTGCTTCCCGATGATCAAGTCCACCTGCCCCTTCATCTCCTCGCGCCGCTCCGGCGTCGGCTGCGTCAGGTCCAGCCGGTGAATCAGCACCGCCCAATCGCATGCCTTGCCCGGCTCGTCGCTGTCCGCGATGTCGGTCATGGCCGGCCTGCCATCCTTGCGCGAAGCCGGGCCGCGGTTGAGCTGGCACGCCGCCACAACGGGCACGTTCAGGTCCATCGCCAGGTCTTTCAGGTCGCGCGCCACCTCCGCGACCTCCTCGTTACGCCGCTGCTTGGCCTGCGCCGGACGCACGAGCTGGAGGTAGTCCACCACCACGAGGGACAGGCCGTGCTCGGCCTGGATCTGCCGCGCCCGGGCCCGCATGTGGCCGACCGTGCGCGCGCTGGAGCACGTCACCAGCTCGGGCCGCGCGATCACCGGCTCGGCCTTGGCGATCCGGGCCCAACGCTGCGCGCGCTCGTCAGGTGAGTAGCGGTACTTCCACAGCGAACGCACCGACACCCCGGCCTCGCCCGACAGGCGGCGCTCGGTCAGGATCTCCGGTTTCATCTCCAGCGTGAAGTACACGACCCGGCCCGGCGCGGTAGCGACCACGTTCTGCGCGATCTGCAACACCATCGCGCTTTTGCCCTCGCCACGCCCGCCGCACACCAGGCCCAGCTCCCCGCCCTGGATACCCTGCAACGCACGGTCGAGGCCGACAATGCCGCTACGCCATCCGAGGATGCCGTCGGGCTCCAGCTCCCGCGCCTCGGCGTCCGCGATCACTCGCTTGACCAGGTCGGCGTTGTCCGGGAAGGCCCGGTCCGTAGCCGCCTTCGACAGCCGTACCAGCTCGCCCAGGCCGGCCTCGATCACCTCCTCGGGGTCGCGATCGTCCATCATCGCCGCCAGCGCGATCCCCTCTGCGGCCGCTGCCACCTGCCGACGCAGGCTGTGCCGCCGCACGATCCGCGCCCAGCCCTCGATGCCCGTCACGCGCGGCACGCCGTCCACCAGGCCCGCCACGTACTTCTCGCCCCCGACACCCTCGATCTGCTGGCCCCGGCGTAGCTGGTTCACCAGCGTGATCAGGTCCGGGTCCTCCCCCTGCCGCGCCAGCTCGAGCATGGCCGCGTAGATCGTCTGGTGCTTGAACGGGTAGAAGTCTCCCGCGGACAGGATCGGCGCGACGCGGTCGAGCCCCTTCTCGCGCAGCCCGGCCGTCATGATCCCGCCCAGCACCCAGCGCTCGGCCTCGAGGTTGGCCGGCACCTGCGGGGTGTCGCTCATTCCCCCTCCGGCGGATCTGGCAGCGGCATCCAGTGGGTCGGCGGCGAAAGGAACTTGTGGCGAGTGACCGAATACCAGCAGGCCCCAACGTCCGACCAGCGCCCTTCGTAGACTCCCCTGATCCTGGCAAACGCTGGCGCCGGCTCGCGACCGCCAGCGAACGACCTCGCGTCAGTGTTAACGGCATGCCTTGTCCACTCCGCCGAGTACAGCAGCAGATGCGTCCCATCCCTCGGCGCGCTCTCGATCGGCTTCCAGTCGCTCATCCCCTCGGCTCCATCGGTTAGTAGTAGACCTCGACTCGCCCGTCCGGATGAACAACTTCGAGCACGTCTAGTTCGACGGAACCGGTGCCGAGCCCGAATGCTCCATAGGTACATGGATGCTTCAGGGTCCGACCGTCTGGCAACTGCTCGAACTTGCCCATGCGGCCAGTCTCGCTCTCAGGGCGCTCGCCTCTGTCCCACGCCTCGCACGCGGCCCGATGAGCGGCGCGCTCCTCTTGAGTCGAGCATTCAGGATCGGGCTTGAAGTCTCGCGGATCTCCCCCGTGGAATCCGCCGTAAGTCGTCTCGCGTCTCTTGGCCCTGCGGATCGTGCAGCCTCCCGGGACGCCACTGAACGTCCCGTCCTCGTTTTCGGTTATCATCCCCTCGGCTCCCCCTCCCCCGCCACCTTGCGCGATCTCCCCCGAGGCCATCCGACAGGACCAGCCGGTAACCACCAGCGACGAGCACGGCAGCCGGCGCACATCTCGGGAGGATCGCACTCGGCTAGGTGGTGCTCCAGGCCGGGAGGGCACTCGCACCGGGCGGCCCACTCGTGTCCACAGCGGAGGCAGTGGCAGAGGTAGATCGGGGCGAAGGTCTCGCGGATCGGCGCGTTCTTGGGATTCATCGCGTAAGCCCTGGGAGAGCGCCCGTGGGCGCCTCCCCAAGACCGGCGCTACCAGCCGAACTCGCGGACCACGCGGTCGCCCTTGCGCGCCAGCACCAGGACCCGCGTACCCGTCACGCCAGCAGCCTGCTGCTCGGCAGCGAACCCCTCGGCGTACTGGACCGCCGACGCCTCGTCCACGCTGGTGTAGGCCGCCCGGTGGCGGAACCACTGGCCCTGCTGTCCACGCTGCGTCTTCACCACCTTGTACTGCCACTTGCTCTTCATCATCCCCTCCTGACACCAAATATAGCTCGCGGACGAGCGGATGTCAAGAGGAATCTTTAGGGCTCCCCCTCCCCCGCGGCGCGCCGGGCGCAATTCGGGCAGCCGCCGCCGTACCACGCATGGCCGGCCTTGCACTTCGGCAGGATCGTGATCGGCAGCAATCCTGCGTCCACCGCGGCCTGCATCGTCTGACTCTCGCACTCGCCCATCTCGTCATCGAAGCCGTGCAGATACAGCTCCGGCTGGTCCTCGCCGCGCCAGAGAGACTCCCCGTCGGCGCAGGCCCCGCACTCGTTCTCCGCAGCGGCTTCGATGATCTCTAGTGCCTTGGCAAGCGGCTCCCCCTCTCGGCTCACCGGGGCAGGCTCCGGGGCCGCAATCCCGTAGGTGTACGGTTCCACTCTCCAGACGTGTCCGCAGAATTCGCACAGGTGCTTGTGGTGAGGGCGCGTCTCCCACTCGCCGCGGTCTACGTGGCGCTCGTTGCACTTCGGACAGAACAGGTGGGCCGGCTTCGGCGCCCCCTCCTGCGCCGGGGCGGGCGGCCTCCATCCCTGCTCGACCAGCGCCGACATGACCTCGCTCGCCTTCGGGTCGCATCCGCAGTTGGGCCAGTCGCAGTCTTGCGGTGGGTCGCACGCGCTGTTTCGCGCCGCGCACTTCCACGGCGCCGGCTCCGGGGCGGGGGACAGGGCTGCGCGGGCTGCTCTGACGCCGGGCTCCAAGTGTCCCCGCCAGATACCGTCCAACCGACGCTCTGCCAAATCCAGCATCTCCCGCAGCGCCCCCTCCATCCTCCCCGCCCTCTGCTGGGCGGAGGCGAGCGCGTTGCGGGCGTCCTTCAGTCGGTCGAAGACCTTGCGGAGAAGACGAGCCCTACTAGCGACGTGGTTCTTCAGGATGACGGCCGCGTTGCGGTAGCCAAGCTTGCGCGCCTCCAGGTCGGCGACCTTGGCCTCCAGCTTCAGGCAGCCGTCGTTCAGGGCATTCTCACGCTCGGCGTAAGCGTGATCACGGACCAGCAACTCGTCTCGCTCCTCCCGCAGCTTGGCGGCCTCGGCTTGCTCACACACCGCGCACAGCACATGCTCGGTGATCGTTTGCACCATTGGAACGCCATGCTTTGGACACAGGCTCCCAGTGGTGGACCCGCCAAGGCCGCCGAACGTAGCGCCTCGGGCCACGTCGCACGGCCACTGCACCTTACAGACATCACACATATAGTCATCGTGGTCACAGCGGACGCGGCGATGGGGGCTCCGAAACTTGGCGGCCTCGGCCTCGGCCGCTTCGGCGCGCTCCTTCGAGGACTCAGCCCCCTGCATCAGATCCCTGACCGACGACACCGTATCGGCAGGACTCTGAGTACCGAGTCCGAGCACGACGCCGATCTCTTCGCACATGTAGGTGACCTGGAACTGAACGTTGTCGAGCACCCTCCGCAGCCGCCCCTGCTCCTCCAGGAGGGGGGCGAGCAGCGGAAGCACAGCCGCGGTGATCTCTCCTGGCCCGACCGGACTCCACGAGCTGTCGCTGCCGTCTTCAGACGTCCCGATCTCCCAGCGGTCGGTCAGCAGAGACTCGATCTTCCAGGCCAAAAACTCAGCGTCGGACATCGGCGGCCTCCGGGTCGCAGAACGTGTGTTTGCGGCTGAGACAGGAAAAGCAGATCGGCCCGAGAATACCGCACGACCCGCACTGCTTCGCCCAAGCCGTACACGGGTTCCCGCACTCCTCGCAGTCAACCCAACGTCTCAGTGGCTCGCCCTTCTTCGGCACGCGGCGGTCCTTCACCTCCCCACCTCCCTCATCTCCGCGACCCGGTGGGGGCCGCAGGCAGCGAATCCTGGGGCAATTCTGTCCAGGCCCGCCACAACTTCCGGGTCAGGACGCTTTCTGAATTGGACCCACGGATCCTCGGAGTCCACCCCATGAATCTGCTCATCCGCGCACACCACCGCCCACACCGTCAGCTCAGCGGGCATCGGAGGACACCAGAGACCGATCTCTCGGCGCGTCATTCCACCGCTCGATGGCGTCCCGTCGAGTCCGGCGATCAGGCCCGCTAGCGCCGCAGAACGGGTTCCCACAGAACACCCACCACAGGCCAGCAGCACCTTCGACCGATACGCGATCGTCGGCACAGAACGGGCACGGCTCCGGCTTAGTCTTCTCAGCCATTCCGCTCCCTCCCCTCCTCCTCGCCCAGGCCGAAGTGGGAGAGGATCGCCAAGTCGGGGTCAGTGTCGTCGTAGCACGGGCGCGTTACCACCTCCGCGGCCTCCCGGATCAGGCGCTCCAGGACAGCCACGATCTTGAGATGATGCCCGTAGACGATCGTGTAGCCGAACGGCTGCTCGATCTCCCTCGCCGCCTCCTCGATCCGGCGCCGGGGGTTAGTCGGCATCAGCTCACCTGCTCCCACCCGCACGCGCGGTATCTGAGGCACCAGACAATCCCGAATCCAGCCTCCTCTTCGAAGGCCCACGAAATCTTGTAGCCGCACTTTGGGCAGCGCGGCTTCGGCTTCTTCCGCACCTCGGCTGGGGTGGTCATCGGGGAATCCAGAAACGTCCAGCCAGGGCCCTCTCGGCCTCCTCGCGTGTTTGCCAGTACCGCAGCGACTCACGCGAATACGGCATACCGTACTCTGAGCAGTCCCTGTTCTCACAGGCCGTGCCGATGTAGTAGCCGCCACCCGATTGCAACACTCGGATCCGAAACTTCTTGCCGCAGTCGCACTTGTTCGGAGCCCCGCTCCCGATCGTCTCACCTGGCAGCATCTACCCCTCCCCCCGCGGCGCGTCGGCCAGGGCGCGGATTGCGTCTCGGTACTGAATCACGGCGGCCATCGCCCCCGCTCCAGGATCGCCCGTCAACCTCTCGTGATCGCAAGCAACGTCCATGCTCTCGTGCAGGTCCGCCGCTTCCCTCAGCCCCGCCCTCCTCCCCTCCTCGCGGGCCGAGCGGAGGGCGGACTCGATCTGCCTAGCAATAACCAATCTCGCCAGATGGTGCCCGGGAGACAGATCCGCCAGCTTCCTCGCCTCCTCGCTCGGGTCGCTCATCGGGAGCCCTTCTCCAGGGCCGCGAAGTTCCAGCGCGACACCAGTAGCCGATGCAACCACACGGGCCGCCACACCCAGCCCCGAGCCGGCGCATTGAGTCCGGGCGAACAAACGATGCAAGTTTCCAGGTAGCGTCCAAGATGACACGCACTCACGCAATTCGGACAGGTCTCACGGAACAGGCGTCTCACCGCCCCTCCTTCAGCTTCTCGACCGAGGCGAGGGCGGCCAAGGACCGACACCGCGAGCATGCTCCGCACTTGCGGTCGTTGCAGTCTGACCGCCCCGGCGATAGCTCGCCTTGCAGCGCCCCCACCACCTCCGTGAAGACGGATTCGACCACGGCCGTGAGGCAGCCCCGGCTGTGCTTGGGTCCTCCGTGGTATCCAGTCAGACAGCCGACGCAGTAGTCGCCGCTGATCGATCTCTCGTATCCCCACGGTCCCTTCGGCAGCATCAGCGTCCCTCCCCCTTCTCGGCCGCGTCCCAGGCGCGACAATCGGCGCAGCGCTCATCGATCACCTCACCGCCCGGGCCAGTCCCGACCAGGCAGTGGCGCGTGTGGTCATCACGATAGGCCCGCCCCGCCTCCACCTGGCGACGGAGATGGAGGTAGCGCACGTCCGACTGCTCGATCTCGGCGTCGCGCTTCTCCACCTCCCCCTTGAGCCGGGCGATCTCCGCGTCGCGCTCGCGCAGCAGCTCGGAGGCGAAGGTGACGAATTCGTCTACGTCCTGGCTGCCAGACAGGTCCACTTCGGGCGCGTAACCGTAACGCTGCCGATACCATCTCTCCGCCCTCTCCCGCAGATCGGACATCACCGCCCCTCCAGCGTGTTGGTGTAGAAGTGCCCCTTCGAGACGTAGTCGGGGAAGGCGTCGAACACCACGTCACACCGTTCGAGGTCGTCGGCGCCGTCTCGCGCGCGCCAGTACCTCCGCACGACCGTCGCCGGCAGGAAGAAGCACTCGTTCCTCTGATGCTCCCGGCAGTCTCCGAGCGGCTGCCACAGCCAGTAACAGAACACCAGCCGACGTTCGGACTCGGACTTCTCGGCGCGAGGCATCAGCGGGCCTCGGCCTTGGTCAGCACTGCTTCGATTCTCTCGATCAGAGGACAGTTGGCGATTGGGTCGGCTGGGCAGAACGTACAGTCCATGCTCTCGTGATAGGTGCGGACAACCTCGTCTACGTCCTTCAGCACCGCGAACGCCGTCTCCTTCGCCATCACCCCTCCCTGCCCTCGCGCTCCGGCTTCGCCTTGGCGAGATCGTGCGGACACGGTATGCCTTCCTCGGCGTGATACCAGCAGCCGCACTCGCCGGTCATGCAATAATTCGGGCACCACCCCTCGGAGTCTTTCTCGGCCCCGCAGTCAACGCACCGCAGTTCTGTTTCAGGCATGCTCACTCCCCCTCGCGCTCCCCCGGCTCGTCGTCTCGCAGGCCGGGGACGGCGATGAACACGGCCCGCGCGCTGATGGTTGCGTGGTGCTTTGCGGCTCGGCAGTCCGGCCCCTGCGGCCAATCCATCGCGTAAGTGGCATCGAAGATGCGCCCTTCGGTGCCCCAGGTGTCACGCCACGCGATTCTGAGCTGCGCCGCGTCTGCCTCCGCGTCCATCCGCCCCTGATTCGACATCACCCCTCCAGAGCCTTGCGCTTCGGCTTCCACTCCCCGTCGCGCCACTCGACTCGCCCACGCTTCCCGCGAGGCGGCTTGATCGGCGTCAACTCGATCGACTCGGCCTGCTGAGCCACGCTGCACTGAGCGCTACCGCAGTCCCACACGCCAGTCGGACGAAGAACCGCCAGTGTCCCGTCCTGCGGCGCCGGGCCATCGATCACGACCACACGCCAAATCGTCGTCACGATGCGGGGCTCGTTCCAGTCCATGTCCGTGGTCATGATCCTCAGGCCGCTGGAGTCGTGTTCGATCCGCCCGGTTAGCATGGTCACCCCTCCAGCGCCTTGCGGTAACGGGTCCACAGCTTGAGCGAGAACGGCCGCAGCCCGGCCTCGAGTTGCGACACGTAAGAGCTCGAAACGCCCAGGCGGCTAGCCACGTGCGCCAGCTTGATCCCGCGCGCCATTCTCGCGTCGCGCACCCACGCGCCATCCACCAGCACCACGACCCCGCCGCAGCACCGGCACGTTCCCCGCTTGGTCTTTGGTGTCATGCGACCAATATAGCAGAGTGCCTATCGTTTGTCAAGCGTCACGCTTCAGGTCGGCCCCACCGGGCGAGATACTACCGCCGCCCCCGAACGTGACGCACGCTCCAGGTACAGGATCGTCAACGCCAGGTCGGACTTGGCCCGAGACAGCGCCCGCAGCCGCAGCCGCTCGTACTCGACGGCCCCGATGTAGCGCGTAAAGAACTCGACCTTGGCGTGGTGGTCCGAGTCCACGCGCGTATGGCACGGGCGGCAAAGCGGCGCGCCGTTCTCCAGCTCGAAGCGCAGCGCCGGATACGGGCCTTTCGCGAAGCAGTGCGCGGCGTCGTGCCACTTCCGCGCGCGGCACCGCGGGCAGATCCCGCTCGGCTCCTTCGCGTAGATCAGCCGCCGCCACAGGTCGTTCGCGTACTTCACCCGCTCGCGGTGAGTGCCCAGCGCCTTCGGAATCCGGCTTCGGGGCCGCGCGCGCCGCGCGATCGGCTTCGAGCTGCGCTTCAGCGGGACTCGCCGAGAGATCCAGGTCACTCGGCCTCCAACGGGAACTCGGCCCCGAACTCCACCCGAAAGTGCGCCTCGACCTGGTCGCAGAACGCGGCGAACTGGCCCGGGTCTAGCGTCTTGCTCTCGATCGGCACGTCACCGATCGGCGTGGACTCGTGCCCGAGGAAGGCGCCGCACAGCAACCGGTGCACCTGGAGCTTGCTCAGCGGTACCACCCGGCCCTGGCTCAGCAGCTCGCGCACCACCGGCACGATGCAGCCGAAATACCGGCGGAGCTGGGGATTCGTCCGGGTCCTGCGCTCCGGCTCAATCTGGACCGTTACGCGCTTGCCCGCCCAGCCGTTCAACACCACGTCCCAGCCGGCTCGGTTCAGCGGCCGCAGCTTGCCGTCCGCTGTCACGTCGGCCGTGAACGTTGCGCCGTGGTCAGTCACGCGACGACCAGGGCCTCAGGCCGGCGATGCTCCACGGACCAACCCTCAGGACCCATATCCGGCCAGTCCGCTCCGAGAACAGCGCCGGATGAATCCTGCGATCGGCCACTCGGAGGCCCCATCCGAACAGCCGGAACCAGAACAGCCCTCGCATGTAGTACCAGCCGGTCACGCACGCTCCCGGGCCACCCGCAGCGCCAGCTCGTCGGCCTCGGCCTCTTCCAGCAGATCCACGCCCGGCCGCTCGGCCTGCCGCTGCGCGTCCAGAATCGCCAGCAGCTCGCCCGGCGTCGGCGGGAACGTCCGATCCCTCGAGCCGGGCCCGATCGCCTCCTCGACCAACCGGTGCCACTCCAGGTCGGTCATGGCCCCGCCCAGCACGGCGTAGAACGTCTCCAGCGTCGCGTCAGACAGCTCGCGCCAGTACGCCGCCGCGATGGCCCGGAGGCCCACCCCGAACACCTCGCGGCCGACACGCTCGCGGCCCGTCGAGAGCTGGACGATCACCGGCCCGCTCCGCACTTGCACGGGTGAGTACCTGGTTCGTCCATCGGCTCGCCGGTGTCGCCGGTATCGTGGCATTCCCAGCACTTCGGATCCGGCATCGCGGCTACGCGCGCAATGTTGGCGTCGCGCTCGTCGTTGTCGATCTTGCGGAACCGTCCATCGTCGGTGTTCCACTCCGAGCCGCAGGTGCCGCAGATCACGTCGTATCCGCAGTAGCCGCTGAAGATGGGCGTCTCGATGCAGCGACGCTTTTCCAGGCACCACCCGCACTCCAAAGCGGGGCTCACGCGCCATCCGCCAGTGCCAGTGCACAGCACTGCGCCTTCGACAAAGTGACATGTCACCCTCTCACCTCCCGCGCTGAATGAACCGCGCCACGGCCGCATCGGATCGCGCCTCGGCCCCACCGCCGCCGCGCGCCGGCGCTCGCGCCAAGGCCGTCACGCCCGCCCAGTCCGCGAAATGCTGCGCGAAGTCGTTCACGTTCGGCGCCGGATGCGTGGTCTCCGCGAGGTAGCGCCGCCACGCCGGCCGCACCCAGCCCGACCAGCAGGGGTACGGCTCCTCGGAACGCGCCGCGGCCTGGTGCTCCACCAGCCGGGTCATGACGCCCGCGATCCGCCCGCCCGGGGCAGAGCCGGCGCCGAAACGCTGCTCGTAGTCCTGCACGGCTTCCGCCTGGACTGACGGCGCTCTCGGTTTCTTCGCGGCGGGTGCGGCGGTAGCCGCCCCTTCCGGAGGAATATCCGTAGTGTCTGTCTCTACCTCTACCTCTGCGCGTGATTTGCGTGACGCGTCACGCGGACGCCGAGTCTGGCCGGCCGCCTTTCTCTCCCGGTATCGCTGCGCACGGTCGGCCGACTGCCGCTGCCTTTCAGTTCGCATCTCGCGGTATTTCCTGGAGTTGACGATCTTCCAGCCGCCGTCTATCGGCAGGATCCGGCGGCCCTCGTGGTCGGGCGTGCGCGAGTCCGGGTCGGGGCCGCTCAGGTACTTGATCGCTTCCCGACACGCCTCGACTGGCACGCCGGCCTGACGAGCGATGCCCGGGACAGCACCGTAGACGTTTCCGTCGCCGTCCCCGAGTAGCAACATGGTGATCCACACCAGCTTGACCTCCGGCGTGGAACACCAGACGCTGCTATTCAGGATCGAACCGTAGAGCTTGACGAAGTGCCCGGCCACCCATCACCCCCTGAGAATCACGCGGTACTCGTACAGCCTCGGCGTCCACACGGGAGCGATCGGGCGCCGCTCCACGGTGAACCGGCCGAACTTGGGCTTGCGCAGGTCACGCAGGCGGGCCGAGGCGCCGGCCTCGGTGCAGCCGGCCAGGACCGCCAGCTCTGGCACGGTGCGCCACTTGCCGTCGGCCATGATCCCGAGCACGCGATCGACCGCCCGGCCCTCGCCCACGCCGGGCCGAGGCCGGTTAGCCCGCGGGTGCTGCGCTTCCCAGCCGGCGCGGCGGCACTTCGGGGAACAGTACCGGCCGCCCTTCGCGACCTGGGCGGGCCGGAGCGGATTCCGGCAGCCGGGGGCTTCGCAGGATTGGCCCGTGCACGCGTGGGAACGCGTCGCCGGGGCGCGATCGTCGGCACGGTCGGGGTAGGGGCCGGGCGAGGCCATCTACGCGCCCATGACGGCGCGCAGGGCCGCCCGGAACAATCGCGCACGCTCGCGGCGGTAGGCCGATCCGGTGCCACACGGATGAATCTTCACTACCCGGCGGGCCTCCCGCGCAAGGCCCTCGATCGTCCTGATCACGGACTCACGCGCGGCCTGGCGGTCCAGCAAACGGATGTCCAGGTCTTTCATGCTCACCTCACTCCGGAAATTCCGTCCATCGCCGGCCATCCAGCTCTGGAGTCTCGACCTTCCGTCCGGCGCGTATCTCCTGCTTGTGGAAGAAGGCGATGCCGTTGGCTTGGCACTCGTCGCGCAGCGAGCGGACCCAATCGAGCGACATAGGACGGGCACCGTGCCCGCTCTCGGCGCCAGTGATTACCCAATTCACGGAGGCGGCGCGACGGCCGAGCGTTATGGGTCCGACCAGCGGCTCGGCAGAGATGAAGAACTGCGACACCCAGGACGCCGCGGCGCGCGCGGCCGGCCAACGCCTGTCAAGCCACTCCTGGCTCTCTGCCGTGAATCCCAGCCACACGTTGACGGGCCACTGGCGCCCCCTGTCCTGGCCCCACGGACTGAGCCGGAGCGCGTTCTCCGGCCGCTTGGTGAGGAGCTGCCAGGTCAACAGCGGAGTGGACTCGATCAGGGACCAGAGCCGCTCGCGTGGTGCGTCGAGGTCGCGCCGATCCTCGAACACGTCGGCCATTGACGCGCAGAAGACGAGATGCTTGGGTCCGCCCTGCTGGCGCTTGCGGTGCCACTTCAGCGGCTCGTTCCAGTGGGTGTCACCGAAGAAGCGGCGGTCGGCAGTCGGCCCCCATATCTCGTGCCCCATGCGGTGGGAGAAAGCCTCCGCGTAGCAGTGCTCGCAGCCCGGCGAAACGCGCGTGCAGCCCCACCAGGGATTGAACGTGTAGTGCGTCCACGCAATCGATGTCTCAGCCATTCACCGCACCTCTAGAGAGCCGGCGTCAGGCAACGCGGCCACCGGGATAGGGGCGCTCTCCTGCTCCTACGCCCCTGGCGTGCGCGTCATGTAGGGGGAATGAGCCCCACCCCATCGCCTTCCAGCGTGGATCCGACGCCGGCTCTCTAGAGGTTCCTGGCGGCCGTCCTGCGCGGTGTCTCGCCGGCCCTTGGGCGTACCGGCGCTCGTGGTAGCGGCTGCACCCGGACGTACCCTCCTGCACGCGCGGGTGATCTGAACGGCCGCCAGGAAAAGCCCGCGGAACGGTGACGCGAGCGGGGCGGGGCCGCTCACGCGAGGGGAACCGCTCCGCGGGCTTCTGCTGACTGCCGGTCACGGCGAGGGGTACGCCAGACACCGCGCCCCCTCGCATCATCACGATCACAGGCCCCTACTCCGCCTTGGTGCCGACGTAGCGGCCGTAGACCTTGAGCCCGCGCTGGACGATCTCGAAGCCGCCGCCGGCCGCGAGAGCAATCTTCCGGAGGTAGGTGCCCATGCTGCCGTTGTTGGTCTTGCCGCCGATG
Source organism: Longimicrobium sp. (assembly GCF_036280135.1). Classification (GTDB taxonomy): domain Bacteria; phylum Gemmatimonadota; class Gemmatimonadetes; order Longimicrobiales; family Longimicrobiaceae; genus Longimicrobium. Next base: position 9,573 of record NZ_DASURI010000399.1, on the reverse strand, counting down.
GTGTAGAGCAGCGCCCAGCGCCCCTGATGCTGCCGCAGCAACGCAAACAACGCCGGATACTTCGACCTCCCGCGGCCCAGCCCCTTTGCCGGCGGCGGGTCTTCCCACACCACGGCGGCCGGCTCCGGCAACGGCTCGGCCAGCACCGGATCCAGCTTTGCCGGCTTCGGCAGCTCACTGAGCATCTGATGGCGATACGTCTTGGCAGTCTTCATAACGCCCTCGACAGGTGCTCTTCCCAGGTGAGCGAGTCGCGCTCGCTGCGCTGCCGCTGAGCCTCCGTCTGGAGCTTGCGAGCCGCCAGCACCAGCCGCTCCGCGCGCATCCGGATACGCATGCACTGGTAGCTCGACGGCGCGTCCTCGCCGTACTTGAGATTGGACCGACGGAACCGCAAGGCCATGTCCGTTACCCTCCCGCCCGGACGGCGATCTCTTCGGTTTCGGTGATGGACACGCCCGGGATCTGCCGCACACCGCCCGCGACAGCCGCACGGATCGCCTTCTCGTCCACCGTCAGGTACTGCCGCGGCACGTCCTCCGGCTTCACGACTTCGAAGGTCCAGCGCTTCCGCAGGCCCGCGGTGCCGTACTCGCCCTTGAGCACGCGCGGGGCCGGGAGCGGAGCCGCCACGACGGCGGCCGCTTGGTCCGCGCTCGCGGCCTCGGCCCGGGCCAGTGCGTCCTGGCGCTGCTCCGGCGTCTGCGCGGCGTCGGCCTCGAGCAGGGCCTGGCCCTCGCGCGCGGCGGCCTCCTCGGCCAGCCGCTCCGCCTCGCGCCGCTCCCGCTCGACCCGGGCCCGCTCCTGCTGCAACCAGGCTTCGAGCGAGCGCTTGCCCCGCTCCTGGATGTTCTCGATCGCCGTCGTCAGGGGCTTGAACGTGGCGTTGATCGTCTTCACCTGCGCGTTGAGCGGGTCCACTGCCTGGCGCCGGTAGCGGTCCAGGTCTTTGCCGGCCGAGGCCGCGCGGGCCAGCAGCTCCGTGAGCTGGTGCGCCTCCTCGGCAGACTTGAGGGGCTGGCCCGTAGCGCGCCGCGCGATCTCCCGCACGTCTGCCGCGAGGGCCTCGACCATGCGGTACGTCGTCGGGTCCAGCAGGTCCACCGCCGTCTCCGACCGAGGCCCGAACTCGCGCAGGGTCTCGGGTGACTGCGGACGGGTGCGGGGAACGGCCGGGGCCGGCCTGGGCCCCGGCGCTGCGTCGAAGTAACGCCCGATCTTCATGGCCGGGCGCCTAGAAAAGGATGTCGTCGTCGGTGGCCTGGAACTCGGCCGGGGGGACGTCCTCCGTCACGGGCGGCGGCGGAGCCTGCGGCCGCTTGCCGTTGGCCGGCTTCGGTGCCGGCGCGATCCGGATGCCGCCCACGCGCTTCCCGCCGAAGCTCACGTTGCGGTCGTGGTACAGCACCACCTGACAGCCGTGCCAGTCGTCGGTTTCGTCCGTGCCGAGGATCTCCGTGAGGGTCTCCGCGTTGGTCTTGTTCAGGACCAGACCCTTTTCCTTGCCGACGAAGTACAGGACGGGCTTGTTTTCCTTCCCGCCCTCGCCGCGGATCTCCTCGACGCGCACGCTCTCGATCGTCACGAGCACGTTGCGGCCGCCCAGGTCCTCGTGCTTCAGGTAGTTGCTCGGGAACGCACTTCCGATCTTCATTACGCCTCTGCCTTTCTGCCGCTTACCGCGGCCTTGGTACGCGACACGTCCCGCACACGGGACCGCGCCGCCACTGCCGACATGAAGGGCACTGCCAGCGCCCGCTCAATGGATCGCCCGCGAGTACCGGTCACGCCGGACCGGCCCGCGCTCCGACACCGTCCTGCCGCGCAGCCACCGCCGCGGCTCCTCGGCCTCGTGTGTCCTGTCCAGGCCGCGCAGGGTCGAGGCCGACACACGGTCCTCGCCGCGGTGCATCAGGCGTGCGAGCCAGTACACCGCGGTCCCGGCGGCGGCCACGATCGCGAGCTTGACGAGCACGCTCACAGGCCCGCCCGCAGCCGGCGGCGCTCGATGCACCGGGCCGCCTCGAACGCGGTGTCTTCCATGTCCTCCGTGGTCACGTCGTTCCGCTCGATGGCGAGGAGGCCGTCCGTCTCCAGGGTCGCGGCCGTCAGGAGCGAGCGGTAACGGCAGGAGGTGCCGATGATCCCGGCGATGGCCGTCGCCCGGGACACGCTGGGCCTGATGCCTTTCTGCGGGTCGCCGTTCTTTGCGGCCAGGTAGTGCCCGAAGCCAGAGATGTAGCTTTGGAGCTGCGCCAGCTCGTCGGCCTGCGCCGTCGTGAGCGTCACCACCTTGACCTGCTGCGCCCTGGCGGTCACCGGGGCGGGACGAGTCAGCACCGCCCAGCCGAGAGCCGCCAGGGCCGTCCACGGCACGCACGCCAGCAGCACCGCGTCGGTCTTTCTCACCGCACACCTCCGCGCAGGAACGCGCGCACCTCGGACGTGGCCGAGCGCAGATCGGCAGCGTCGCGTAGCTCCTGGATCACCAGCCGCAGCTCCTCGATCGCGGACTCGACCTTGATCCGGATCTCTTCGCGATCGTCCGGCTCGGCGCCGCGCAGATCCGCCGCGCGTTCCGTCAGACCCGAGGCGGCAACCTCCATGACGCGCACGATGCGCGCCTGCCGCTGCTCCAGAGCCACGTGCTCCCAACCGACGTGGGAGGCGCTCACTGGCCCTGCTCCATCAGGCCCGCGAACACCTCGGCCTCGGTCAGATCCTTCCGGGCCGGCCGCAGCGCCAGGCCCTCCATGATCTGGCGCTCCAGCCGGCCCACCTGGGTCTCGGCGTGGCGTCGGCACGCCTCGATCGCCGCGCCGGTCATGCCTAACTCCTTGATGATCGGCAGGCAGAACTTGCAGATCCCGTGAGAGGCCGGCTCGGCGCCGCCGCGGTACGTGTACCCGCAGTGCGCGCAGATCCCACGGAGCGGATTCGTCACGGCGACGCTGGTCATTGCGTTTCCCCCCTACTTCTCGGCGTGAACGGCCACCCGCTGAGCGTCGGCCCAGCGGTCGAGGTCTGCGACCGTGTAAACCCGGAGCTTCCCGTGCTTGCGGTAGTCCGGACCCTTGCCCTGCATGCGCCAGAGCTGGAGAGTCCGAGGCCGGAGCCGCAGGTACGACGCGGCCTCGACAGTCGTCAGGTACGTGTGACAGTCGGCGGAAGTGTTCGGAGGCTGGACAACGCCCGTTGCGTTCCGGGTATCTTCCGCCGCCCCGTTCTCGCGGTCCAGGACCGCGACGGGGGAGGGAGCGGAACCGTTGAGGGCCGACTTGCTTCGCATGCAAGCAATATAGGCCCGACTAGACCCGCAGTCAAGCGGAAAATGGTACTACTTGTTAAGATTTGGAGAGATTACGCAACCGCTAGGCTCTCAAGTGTTTGCGGTCAGGCTCCGTGAGGCTCTACGCCGGACGGGACTGTCTCAGCGGGCCTTTGCGGCCCGGATGGGTCGCACGGAGGGGGCGATCTCGCGGTGGGTAAACGGCATCACCGAGGCCAAGATGGACGAGCTCGTCCGTATCCATCAAATTACAGGGGTCTCGGTCGATTACCTGCTCGGCCTGGTCAGCGATCCGCACGGACACGCTGGCGTCACGCCCGCCCTCGCCCCCGCCGCGCTGCCCTCGCACGAAGCGCTACGGCTGGCGAAGCGGCTGGAGTCGATCGAGGACGACCTGCGCGCCGCGCGCGAGCTGGCCGGCCTGAAGAAGTAGCGATGTCGGCCACGAGCCACGCTAGCTTGCGCTGCGCGTCCGCGATCTTCAGTAGCGCGTCCCGCAGGGCCTCCGCTGTCACGAGGCCAGCCTACGCGACTGTACGGCGGCGGAGAGTCCGCATTGCATTCAAGGCCCCCAAGGATTGCGGCCGGAGGGACGGCCATTGTGGCCTGGCGCGTTTTGGATACTTCGGCACATTTATATCACATTTGTTGGCAACCGGCAACACGCTTGCGCGCCAGCCGTGTTATCCTGCGCCTCGCCGGCCCGCTTGCGTGCCAGGGCTAAGGGCGACCCACCTAGATCCCGGGCAATCTCCTGCGGGCCGGCGTTGTCCCGCCTGACGCGCACCGACATCTCGCCGGCCGTGATCCTGTTCCGGATCCCCGGCCACGAGCACCCGCTGTACCGCGCCGTCCAGCTCGCGGACCGCTGGCGCCTCAGCTATCGGCACTCCGAGGCCGACGAGTGGCGGCACGTCGAGGAGACGTTCGCGACCGCGGGCGGCGCCGAGCGGCGCGCGGCCCTTCTGGCTCGCCAGACGTACCGGCACCTGTTCCGGCCCCGCCGCGCATAGCCGCCGCGATCTCCCGCCCGATCTCATCGGCGGCCGCCGCGAGCGGATCCGCGGCCAGGTGCACGTAGCGTTCCGTGGTCTCCGCCCGGCGGTGTCCCAGGATCCCGCCTATCGTGGGCAGGCCCTTGCCCGAGGTCGCTCCGACGCTCGCGAACGTGTGTCGCAGGTCGTAGAGCCGCACGCCACGCAACCCGGCCCCGCGCGCGACGCGCAGCCAGAAGTGACCGAGGCTCCCGGGCCGGACGTGCGTCCCGCGCTTGTGCCCGGGCAGGACGTAAGGGTTGCGCGCCAGGCGCGGCAGGGTCCGCAGCACCGACAGCGCGGGCCCGGTCAGGCGCAGCACCCGCCGCCCGGTCTTGCTGTCCGGGAGCTGCGCGCGCCCTCGCTCGAGGTCGAGCCACGACCAGCGCAGGCCCGCCACCTCGGACGGGCGCGCGCCGGTATACGCCAGCAGCAGCACCCCGGCGGTCATGTACGGCGCCTCGGCCTCGGCCGCAGCCAGCGCGGCGCCGACCGTCGCCAGCTCCTCGCCGGTCAGGTAGCGCTCGCGCGGCCGCTCGCGGAACCGCTCCACGAGCTTGCACGGGTTGCTCCCCTGCGGCCGTAGGTGCCACCGCTCGGCCGTGCTGAGCATGTGCGAGAGCAGCGCGAGGCACCTGTTGGCGGTCGCCGGCGTCTTCCGCATGCCGTGATGGAAGCCGGCCACGCGCGGCACGTCGAGCGCGTCCAGCCGGTCCCGCCCAAGGGCCGGATTGACGTAGGTGCGAAGATACCTACGGTCGTTCGCTGCGGAGGCAGGCCGCTTCTTGGTGTCGCTCACCTCCGCGAGGTAGCGCTTGCTGAACTCCTCGACCGTCGGCACCCCCTTCGCCCGGTCCCTGGCCGCGGCGGGGTCTTGCCCGGACGCCAGCTCCCCGAGCCTCTGCTGCGCGAGGAGCCGGGCCTGATGCACCGTGATCTTGCCTGCGCGCCCGAGCGTAAGCACCCGCAAGCGTCCGAGCAGGCTGTACTGGAGCAGGTACGACGCGCGGCCGTTCGCACGCTGGAGCCGGACGTGGAAGCCCGTGATCTCCGTATCCCAGACGGTTTGCCCCGACTCCAGAGCCGCCACCGTCCGAGCGCCGATCTTGACTCGCATAGCCGTGCCGTAGCTGTGGAGTGGCACGGTAGCACACCGATACAGACTGTGCCAAACCGCACGGAACACCGGCGGATTCGCTCGCGTATAGTCGGATGTGGAGGCCAGTGCATGCCCGTCGCTGAGCCTCTTAATCTCTGGGTTCATGGTTCGAGTCCATGGCGGGTCACCAGCGGAGATTCAGTCACTTGCGGGCGCATGAGGTGGTCGCGTGAAGTTCCGTAGCTGTGCCGTAGCCGTGGCGCTGCTCCTGGCGGGGTCGCTGGCCCAGGCCGGGACGTGCCCGGTCGTGGCCGTGGCCTCGCCCGACGCCGAGCAGCCCGGCACCGTGTACCTCACCTGGGAGGTCTCCCCGTTTGCCCCCGCCGGATGCGATCCGCTCCTCGAAGAGCAGGTCTGGCGGGTGATCCGCAAGGACGGCTCCACGACCGAGGTTGTCGTGGACGAGGACTACTGGCATACGCAATGGGTCGCGCCCGAGCCCGGCTGGCTGTACTACGCCACCGTGTTCGTGGTCTCGAGTCAGCCCGGCCAGGCCGCGACGGCCGGAACGTACTTCCGCGCGCACGAGGAGGAGTGAAGGTCATGACGAAGCGAATCGCCGTCGCCGTGCTGGTCTTGCTGGCGGGATCCCAGGTCTACGCGCAGTCGCACGACTGCCGAGCCAAGAGCCTGAGCTTCAACCTGGCGAACCTCGCGGACGGCTCCGTGCGCCTGACGGCCGTGTACCGGGCCAAGAGCGACAACGCGGCCCTGAGCCCGACCATGTGCCCGGACGCGATCCCGCCGACGTGGGGCGCGCCCGCCGCGGTGAGCTACTTCGAGGATTACCCCAGCGGCTTCCGGGCCGTCTTCACGCCCGGCACCATCGAGGACGGCGTCCACGAGTTCAGCCTGATCGGACAGCAGGGATGGGCCGAGCCCGTGCTGCTGTACGGCTCCACGTGCGTGCGGTTCAACGGTGGTTACGCCAGCTTCACGGCGTGCCCGGCGCCGTCGTTCGCGAAGGCAGCGAGCCTGACGGTGTACAGCCGGGCCCGCCCGATCGCCTACAGCCGCTAGAAGCTGAACACGTAGCACGCACCAGCGCCACCAGCACCGCCTGCGCCTCCGGCGGTGCTGCTGGCCTGACCAGCCCCACCCCCGCCACCACCACCGCCAGGCACGCCACCGGCACCACCCGCTGCGGCGGTGGTCCCGTCTCGCCGCCCACCACCACCGCCGCCGCCCTGGCCGCCCTTCGTGCTGTCTCCGGCAGCACCGTTCTGGTTCGTGTTGAACGCCGCGCCGCCGGTTCCGCCAGTTCCGCCGCCACCAGTCCCGCCGAAGGTCAGGTCTCCGCCGGTATCGCCACCAGCGCCGCCGTTGGTGTTGGTGTTCGCGGCAGCAACTCCACCGCCAGCGCCGCCCCCACCTCCACCGAACAGGGACGTCCCGCCGGCGATCGTGACGTTTCCGGCACTCTCATTTGCGCCGCCGCCACCACCGCCGTTGAAGCCTCCACCCCCGTTGGAACTGGTTGCGGACCCGCCACCACCGCTATCCGACGTGGCGTCACCGCCAAGGCTGTCCGATCCAGGCCCACCCCCCACCGTGTTCACTCCGCTGGCCCCATTGCCACCGACGGCGCCACCACCACCGCCGCCGCCGCCACCCGACGCCGCAGGCGTAGCCAGTCCAGGCGCACCACCGCCACCACCGAATGCGGTGAGGTAAGCCCCGAAGGTCGTATTCCCACCAGCCGAGCCGATAGTGCCATTCGATGGCGAACCACCGGCCCCGCCCGCACCGCCATCCCCACCGGCCCCGATGGTGACGGCCACCGATGCGGAGATGTCCGAAGCCAGGAAGGTACGCTCGACCCGGGCGCCGCCACCGCCGCCGGCCCCTTCCTGGGCTACCTGGCCGGCCGCCTCACCACCGGCACCACCGCCTCCGCCACCGCCCGCACCGTAGGCCACCACCCGGACGAAAGTGGCGGTGTTCGGCTTGTAGTAGGTCCCGCTCGCGGCGAACGTCTGCACGTCGCTCGCCCACGACTGATCCAGGATGAGGCCGCTAGTGGTCCCGTCGGCCATGAGCACGCGCCGCACGTTCCCGGTCGAGGTCGGCGCCGTGGACGTGACGGCACCTGCGGTCGCGCTGAGGTAGTAGACCGTTCCGGCCACGAGCCCGGACAAGCCGGTCATGCGCCCCACCACGCGCACGGTGCCGGTGTCTCCAGCGTCGCCGCCGGTCAGCGCGATCCCCAGCATCGGAGCCGACACCGACGCATAGCTGAGATCGGCGTCGGTGAGATACCAGCGGCCCGTGGTGTTGCCGCCGTCGCCCGCGCTCAGGTACACCCACTCCTCGGCCGCCACCGTCGTACCGAAGGTGACCTCGACGTCCACGTCAGACGCGGCCGCCGGCACGGCCTGGACGTTGTCCACGGTCCAGATCGGTGAGGCGGGCGGGTCCGTGTCGGTCGAGAGCGCCATCACGAACTTGTAGTTCACGCCCGGCGCAAGGAAGATCCCGCCCGACGTGGGCCGGCCCGCGCTGTTCATGACCACGGGGTTAGCATTCGGCGTGCTCAGGGCCGCCGTGGTGTAGCTGTCCGTCTTGGTGCTCGTGCCGGCCAGGTACACGAAGAGCAGGCCCCCGTTGAGCGGGGCGCCCGCGTTCGTGAACCACTGCTGGAGGACGTAAGGCATCGGCGTGCCGGCCATGCTCTCCTACCTCGCTGCGGCCTTCGGCGCGCGCTTCGCCGCCGGGCCAAGGATCATGTCCACCATCTTCCGCGCGCTCGACGGCGTCATGCCCTCGAACTGCTTGCCGAAGATGTCCCGCACCGACGCCGCGATCTGCCCACGCGAGAGCCCGCTCGCCTTGAGCGAAGCCACCTTCTGCGCCAGCTCGCCCGCGGCGTCCATGGGCAGGTTCCGCGCCTTGGCCGAGGCGGCCGTGGCGTCCGCGAACGCCTGCGGGATCTGCGGCGCTGCCGGGCCCACCTCGGCCGGGAGGGCCGGCATCACGCCGGTCGGCGGCAGCGGGCGCGGGCCCAGCGGGACAGCCCCACGCCGCACCGCGGCCTCCATGGCCTCGGCCGTGGCCTGGGACACCTTCGGCACGGCCTGCTCCGTCACCTCGCGTGCACCCCGTCCCAGCGCATGATTGAGCCGGGCCAGGAGCGACTTGCTCACCTTCGCCGCGTGCGCCGCGCGCGGGAACGCGATCCCGGCCAGCTCGGCCGCCAGCTCGGAACCGGCCACCTTCCCGACGCCGCGCGCCACCGCGCGAGCCGCGCCCGGCGCCGCCTTCGCCGCGCGCACGGCCCCGCGCACCGGAGCCCCGCCCATCGGGACCGCCAGCTCGCCAGCCTTCTCAACCCCGAATCCCACGTTCTGGACCGCGCCCTTCGGTTCCACGATTGGCCGGGCCCGCTCCAGCATCGGCTCCAACGGGTCCTGCATCCCCAGCGCGCGGTTGATCGCGAACGGGAGCGCGTTGACGCCCTGGATCCCCTCGACCACGGACGAGCCGACCCCCTTGGCAATGCCGATGCCGAAGTCCTCGTTCGCGTCGAGCACGCGATCGACAGCGCCGGCCACGCGCTGGCCCGCGCTCGGGGCCGGGGCGGGAGCCGGGGCCGAACCGGCGCCCTTCATGTCCCACAGGTCGGCCTTGACCTGCTTCGGGATCTGGAGCCCCTCCAGCCGGCCCGCCAGCTCGTCCTGGTCGGCCGAGCCCTCGAAGGCGTCCCACAGCTCCGCCCGCTGCTGGTTCGTCAGCGGGCTACGGCGCAGGACGGCCTCGAGGTCGGGGCTCATCGGAACGGATTCTTCCTGGCGCCCGTCGGCTGGCCGGGCGAGGTCGGGGCGGTACGCTCGCGCGGGGCTCGCTCGCGGAAGCGCGCGGTGTCGTAGCCCGCATCAGAGAGCGCGTCGAGCTGCGTCTGCCGGCGCCTCTGGATCGCATCCCACAAGCCGTCCATCTTGGCCTTCGCCACGTCCGGGGGATCTCCGATCGTGGGCAAGATCTTCTTGTACTTCTCCTCGTCTTCCTTGCGGAGCACGCCCTCTTCCAGCGCCTTGCCGATCACCTGCTTGACTCGATCGATGGTCGCCTGCTTCTGCTTGGCGTCGCTGCCC
>NZ_DASURI010000398.1:0-9769 GCF_036280135.1 Longimicrobium sp. | reverse complement strand
ATCAGGGCCTGTGCCAGACCATCAAGGGGATACCGGGGATGAGGAACGACGAGGAGCACGAGGACGACGAGAAGCCGGGAGACGACCAGAAGTCGCCGCCCAACGCGCTCACCGAGGGCATTCGCGAGCGGCTGTTCAAGTCGCGCACGCTCATCATCAGCGGCGGCATCGACCAGCAGCTCGTCAGCAACATCATCGGCCAGCTGCTGGCCATGGCGGCCGTGAGCGACGAGCCCATCAACCTCTTCGTGAACTCGCAGGGCGGGCACGTGGAGTCGGGCGACACCATCCACGACGTCATCCGCTTCATCAAGCCGCGCGTGCGGATGATCGGCACGGGATGGGTGGCCAGCGCCGGCGCGCTCATCTACGTGGCCGCGCCGCGCGAAGACCGCTTCGCGCTGCCCAACACGCGCTTCCTGCTGCACCAGCCGGCCGGCGGCGCGGGCGGCACGGCGGCCGACATCGCCATCGAGGCCACCGAGATCCTGCGGATGCGCGAGCGCATCAACCGCATCTTCGCGCGCGAGACGGGGCAGCCGCTGGAGAAGATCGAGCACGACACCCACCGCAACTTCTGGCTGGACGTGAACGCGGCCAAGGAGTACGGCTTGGTGGGCAAGATCATCAACGGCATCGACGAGCTGGACTGAGCACTGTCCGCCTCAGGCAACGCGCCACGAGGGCGCGGACCGGCTTCCCGGCTCCGCGCCCTTGGCGCACGGGCGAGGGATTCGATCTCCTGGGAGGGTGTTGCCAGCCCGCGGGCTTCGAAAGCGTCATCCTGAGGGAGCCGCCGCGCAGGCCTTTGCGGGTGCACGATCCGTAGCGGCGACCGAAGGATCTTGCCTGCAAAGCTCTGCGGTTGCCCTCGTGCGCGAAGGCCCCCTCCGAGTCTCGCACACAAGATCCTTCGGTCGCGCCGTAGTATTGCGCGCGTTCACGTTTCGCGCGGCGCTCCCTCAGGATGACGCTCCCTGGGTTTCATCGGTAGCAGGTTTGACAACATCCCCTCAGGAAACCGGCCTTTCCGCATCTTGAGAAGAGCAGATGTGACGCTCCTGACGCTGATCACGCGTCACCGCGCGTCCCTGCGCCGCGCGCTGACGGTCACGGCCGTCGTCGTGCCGCTGATCTTCGCGGCGGGTGCGCTCGTCGTGGACGGATGGGCCGCGCGGCGGTTCCTGCTGCTGTACGCGGCGCCGTTCTTCGTGGCGTTCTTTGCCTGGGCGCGCATCCGCGTGGACGAGGTGGAGCGCACGCCCGCCCCCGCGCTTGCGATGGACGCGGCCGCCGTCGTGCTCGGCGCCATCCGCTTCGTGGGGCCCGTTGTCCCGTTCAGCGGGCACATGCTGTTCTTCGCGTACTCCGCCCTCACGACACAGTCCGCGACGTACCGCTGGCTGGCGCTGGTGCTGGTGGCGGAGACCACGTGGTTCAAGCTGGTGCTGTGGCGCGACTTCCCGTCGTGGAGCCTGGGCATCGCGGCGGGCGTAGGGCTCGCCGTGATCCGCATCCTCCTGTCCCGCCGATCCACCTCGACTTTCCTTGCCGGATGAACTTCGCCCAGTTCGAGCGCCGCGCCCACGAGATCTTCGACGGCATTCCGCCCGAGTACCGCGGCGGCATCGAATACGTCGCCGTCTCCGAGGAGGCGCTGCCGCACCCGGAGCTGCCGGAGGTCTACACGCTGGGCGAGTGCGCCACGGGCGAGCTGGACCTGGGCTTCGAGGTGCCCGAGGAGGTGCGCTCCGGCGTGCACCTGTACTTTGGCTCGTTCCAGGCGCTGGCGGAGCAGGACCCGGACTTTGACTGGGAAGGCGAGCTGTACGAGACCCTCACCCACGAGATCCGCCACCACCGCGAGTCCACCGCCGGCGAGGACGCGCTGGAGGACTTTGACTACGCGGCGGACGAGAACTTCAAGCGCCGCGAGGGCGTGGCGTACGATCCGCTCTTCTACCGCGCCGGCGAGCCACTGGACGACGGCGGCTGGGAAGTGGACGGCGACGTGTTCGCCGAGATCACGCTGACGGCGGGCCAGTTCGACCGGCTCAAGGAGATCGAGGCGGACGTCGCCGGCCGGCGCGTGTCGCTTCCGCGCCCGGAGCGCATGGGCGACGTGTGCTTCCTGTTCCTGGAAGGGTTCCGCGACGGCCCGGGCGAGACGGCGCTGGTCCTGGTGCGCCGCCTGGGGACAATGGAATCCATCCGCGGCCTCTTTCACCGCGAGGCGCCCGAGGTGCTGGAGTGGAGCGTGGAGCCCCAGGACTGGCACCTCGTTGACGACGACGGGGACTGATCCGCGTCCGCCGTCGGCAGCGCAATCGGCTGCGCCCCTTTCGCGAGGCGCAGCCGGTTTGCGTTCAGGGCGGATCAGGCGGGGTGGCGTGTTTCGTCGAGCTGGTTCATGGACGTGAGAAGCAGATTCCAGAGATAGCCCTCGTATCCGCTCACCGAACGCCCACGCAGCCGTGGTGCGATGCGCTTGCGGTCACCTGGCTGCAGAAAGACCAGCGCTTCGCGGACCTTGTCCCGCACGTCGAGGGACTCTCGCTCGGAGAGCCGCAGCGTGCCCCCGTTCTGCCGCGCACGCGCCGCAAGGGTATCCAGCAGCGGCCGGTACTCCTCCCGTTCCGCGAGCACCCGCGCCATCCGCCGATGGGCACGGAGAAGCCGGGTGATGTCGCACGCCACGTATGCGGCCACGACCACGAAGACGACCGCCGAGATTCGGGCCACCCAGACAATGCTTGCCGGTTCGTGCATCGCTCACCTCTCCTGAAGGAATTCCGGGAATGCTTCTCGTTGCAGCACGTGCCGCTCGAACCGCTCCCACAGGTGCATGAGAAGCAGCAGGCCAATGAAGGTCGCCGCGCTGCCGAGCCAGGCTTCACCCGCCACGGACCCATATCCCAGTCGGTACGCGGGCCCCAGCACCCTGTCGCCCATGCCTATGCTCCACCCGAACAGCGTAGTGGAGATGAACGCGAACGTGATACCGAGGGCCCAGCGACCCAGGTGCGTCGACGTGACGGACAGCGAGAGCGCGTAGGTCGCCGTCGTGAGCATCAGGGACGACATGTTGATCTGTCCCGTGAACACCAGCTCCGCCCCGAGCGGAAAGAGCGGAAACGCCAGCAGGAACAGCACCGCCACGAAGAAGCTGGTCCAGGGGCCGCCGGCGCGGTTGATACGGTGATCTCGTTTGACCATGCTCGCTCTTTCCGCCCCGGAAACACGCGGGGCACTGAGGGTGATCAATCGTTCCGCCCGCGCCGGCTGCGCTCGGGGTGTCAAACAAGCTGCCAGAGTATACACAGGTTCTTTTCGGCCTTCAAGTCCTGGAAAGAAACCGGTCCGGACGCTGGCGCGAAGGGCGCGATGGCGGGTAACTTCCCCGTCGGGCGCCGAGATTGCGGTGGGCGCGGACACAACCGCGACAGGGGAGGGGAGCGCGTGGTGGACGAGCAGAACGAGGGAACCGGGGGCGCCGCGGGGGCTCCGGCCGGGGGCACGGACGGCGGCGGACGGACGGCGGACGCGCCCACGGCGGCGCGGCTTACGCCGTACGAGCTGGCGTTCCTGGAGGGCGACTTCGAGACGCGGGTCTTTCCCGGCATCCAGGAAGAGGCGGAGGCCCGCCGCGAGGACCCGGCGCGGCGCGAGCGGTTCGCGTTCCTGGCCGCCGGGGGCGAGGCCATCCGCGACATCATCCCGCCGGACGCGCCGCCGGAGATGCTGGAGGAGTACCGCGCGCTCTTCTACCACGCGTTCAACTTCTGGCGCTTTGGCCGGCGGCTGTACGTGGTGGACGCGGCCGTGGCGCGCTACCTGGTGGAAGGTACGCCCACGCTGACGGACTGGGAGCTCTCGGCCCCGTACGACAGCCTGTACATCCAGCTGCCGCCCAACCTGTTCTGGGCCAGCATCGGCACGGACGTGCCCCCGGAGCCCGTGGACGGCTTCTTCGTCACCGTGGCGCGGGAGCAGGACCCGCTGGGGCTGCCGTTCACGGACGTGCAGGTGCTGATGGTGCTGGGCATTCACCGGCTGCGCGCCGGGTTCAGCGTCATCGCGTTCGACACCGAGGCGGGGCAGGGCATCCCCCCCGTCTGGGCCGAGCCGGGGCGCGACCGGGGGCGCGACTTCGAGAACGTGCTTCCCGGCGGCGAGATGGCGGGGCTGTACTCCATCCTCACGACGGCCGAGGCGTTCAAGCTGGTGGCGCGGGTGCTGTGGTACGTGCAGAACCACGCCGAGGACGTCACGGGCGCGCCGCCGCAGGAGCGCCGCGCGGAGGACCGGCCGGGCTCCGTGCCGTTCTCCCGCCTGGAGTTTCACCGCGTGCGCCTGGGCGACGCCGGATGACCGCCCGCGAAGCCGCCGCCCTCCTGGCGGAGATCGCCATGCTGCTGGAGGTGGTGGGCGGCAACCCGTTCCGGGCCAAGGCGTTCCAGTCCGCCTCGCGCTCGCTGGAGACGTCCGGCGCCGACCTGTCGGCCTTGGCCGCCGCGGGCGAGCTGCGCACGCTGCCCGGCGTGGGCGAGGGGATCGCCGCCGTGCTGACGGAGCTGGTGACGACGGGCACGTCGCGCATGCTGGAGGAGCTGCGCGCGCAAACGCCCGTGGGGCTGTTCGACGTCATGCGCATCAAGGGCGTGGGCGCCAAGCGCGGCCGCACGCTCTACAAGGACCTGGGCATCGACTCGCTGGAAAAGCTGGAGGAGGCCGCGGCCGCCGGCCGGCTGGCGAAGCTCCCGGGGTTTGGCGCCAAGACGGAGCAAAAGATCCTGGAAGGCGTGGCGTTCGTGCGCTCCATGCGCGGGCGGCGGCGCTTTTTCCAGGCGATCGAACCGGCGGCGGCGCTGCTGGAGCTGGTGGAGGGGCTGCCGGGCGTCATCGAGGTGAGCGCCGCGGGGCAGGTCCGCCGGCGGCTGGAGGTGGTGGATTCCATCGACCTCGTGGCCTCGTCGAAGAAGCCGGAGGCGGTGCTCGCCGCCTTTCGCGCGCTGCAGGGCGTGGCCCCCGCGGACGACGACGACGCGGACCGCCGCGCGGACGTGGAGCTGGCGGACGGGCTGTGCGCCACGCTCGTTTGCGTCAAGCCGGCGGAGTACGCCACGGCGCTCCTCTTTGCCACGGGGAGCGGCGAGCACTGGGCGCAGCTGTCCGCCCGGGCCGAGGAGAAGAAGCTGCGCCTGGCGCGGGATGGTGTGTGGCAAGGCAGAAAGCGGCTGGCGCTCCCGGACGAGGACGCGGTGTACGAAGCGCTCGGCCTGGCGTTTATCCCCCCGGAGCTGCGGGAGGGATGGGGGGAGATCGAGGCCGCGGCGGGGGGCAATTTGCCCAAGCTGGTGGACACCAGCGATTTACGTGGTACATTTCACTGCCACACCACGTACTCCGACGGCCGCGCGTCCGTCGCCGAGATGGCGGACGCGGCACGCGAGCGGGGCTGGGCCTACCTGGGCATCGCCGACCACTCGCAGTCCGCGGGGTACGCGGGCGGATTGCCGCCGGCCGCCGTCAAGAAGCAGCACCGCGAGATCGACGCGTGGAACGCGGAGCACGGGGGCAGGGGAAAGAAGCGATTCCGCCTGTTCAAGGGCGTGGAGAGCGACATCCTGGCGGACGGCAGCCTGGACTACCCGGACGACGTGCTGCGCTCGTTCGACTACGTGGTGGGCAGCGTCCACAGCAACTTCGCGCTGGACGAGAAGGAGCAGACGCGCCGGCTGATCCGCGCCGTCAGCAATCCGCACATCACCATGCTGGGGCACGCCACGGGGCGCCTGCTGCTGCGGCGCAACGGCTACGCGGTGGACGTGCGCGCGGTGATCGACGCGGCGGCCGAGCACGGCGTGTGTGTGGAGATCAACGCCGATCCGCACCGGCTGGACGTGGACTGGAAGGCCGCGCGCTACGCCGCGGAAAAGGGCGTGCTGGTGCCCATCAACCCCGACGCGCACTCCACGGGCGCGCTGGGCAACGTGGCGTGGGGAATCAACGTGGCGCGCAAGGCGTGGCTCACCGCCCCGCAGGTGCTCAATACGTGGGACCTGGACAAGCTGGAGAATTATCTTGCCGAGAGAAAGCAAAAAAGCGCGCCGTGAGCGCACCGTGCGCATCCTGGCCGAATTGGCCTCGCTGTACCCCGACAGCCGCTGCTCGCTGGACCACGAGAACCCGCTGCAGCTGGTCGTCGCCACGGTGCTGAGCGCGCAGACCACGGACGCGGCCGTAAACCGCGTGACGCCGGCCCTGTTCGCGCGCTTTCGCACGGCGCAGGATTTTGCCGACGCGTCGCAGGAGGAGATGGAAGAGCACCTCAAGACGCTCAACTTCTTCCGCAACAAGTCCCGGTCGCTCATCGGGCTGGGGCGCGCGCTGGTGGAGCGGCACGGCGGCGAGGTGCCGGCGGACCTGGACGCGCTGACGCAGCTGCCCGGCGTGGGCCGCAAGACGGCGAACGTCGTGCTGGGCGTGGGGTTCGGGATGGCGGAGGGCGTGGTGGTGGACACGCACGTCAAGCGCATCGCCGCACGGCTGGGGCTGACAAAGGAGGAGGACCCGGAGAAGGTGGAGCAGGACCTGCTGCCCCTTCTGCAGATGCCGGAGCGGGTGATCTTCACGCACCGCATCATCGACCACGGCCGCGCCGTCTGCACGGCGCGGCGCGCGTACTGCGAGCGCTGCACCCTGGCGCCGCTCTGTCCGTCCGCCCCGGAGGCGTACCGCACGCCGCCGCCCGTCGCCATCGCGGACGCGACGATCGGGGAACGCGTGAGTGCGTGAGTGCGTGAGTGCGTGAGTGCGTGAGTGCGGGAGTGCGGGAGTGCGGGAGTGCGGGAGTGCGGGAGTGCGGGAGTGCGGGAGTGCGGGAGTGCGGGAGTGCGGGAGTGGCGGCGAGCAGAATCGCCGCCACCTTGCTTCTTGTGCACCATGCTTCCGTTTCCGGACGATGATTGATAATTCGAAGCCCGCCTGCTAGGTTGGGAACACACGGCGTCCGCCGGGCGCCGGACCGAATGGCACGTGGCCGCGTTGGCCGCGCTCACCCTGCAGCGGGAGATCCTCCGATGTCGCTCGACCTGAACCAGCTCGTAGTGGAGACGTTCGAAGTCAGCGAGCCCAGCGCCCTGGCGGGTGGCTCGGTGTACATGCCCATCGTGTCCACGGACCAGGTTCCGCACTGCGACGGCGCCACCGCCGACTGCTGATCCGCGACGCGTCCGTGCTCCGCACACCCCGACCGGCCGCCGTTTACGCAACGGCGGCCGGTCCCGTTTGGGGCCTCCGCGTCCCGATTGTGGCACATCTGCCCCGGATCCCGAGCGTCCGGCGCGCTTGTGGAGCGGGCGTAATCATCCGGATTCGCAACGACTTCGGCACGATGGATTCCGCGCGGCGGGCCGATCCGCGTCGCGAGAAGACACGGCGTGCGCGGAGGAGGATTCGCGGTTTTGGGCGGACGGTGCGGACGTGGTCCGCCGCGTGAACCGTGCGGCGGCCGGCCGCGATGCCCATCCGCGGTCCCTCACCGAAACGGGCACGGGCCCTCCGCGCCCGCTCCTCCGAATCCAGAGACCGGGGATATCATCATGACCGCCACGCTCACCGCCCCCATCCGCCTGCGCCTGGAGGACCTGGAGGTCTCGTCGTACGCCACGAGCACGCAGGCCGCCATCATCGACCCGTACTGCTGTACCGGCTGCGACAGCGGGTGCGGCATCATCCCCACGGGGGGCGGCTGCGAGAGCGGCGGCGGCAAGACGGACGCAAAGGAGTGCTGCTGCACGGGCTGCGACAGCGGCTGCGGCATCAACCCCACCGCGGGCGGCTGCGAGAGCGCCGGCGGCGACACGGGCGAGGGCGTCTGCTGGTAAGGGGCGCACGCGGGAGAACGACGACGGCCGGCGCACCACGCGCCGGCCGTTCGCGTTGGTGGAATCCACCGGATCCCATCACGCCAGCGGACGAAGGGATCCGGACGCGGCCGAACGGGTTCAGGTGCTACCGTAATCCGCTGCAAAACATGCGAATGCACGTGGATGGCGGCAGCAATGCGCCAAATGAATTCGCGTTTTCGGACGGTCATTGCACGAATCGCCGGGTGTGTTTACCATGGTGCACCCGGGGATCGCAGCTCCCGCCGTTTCTTGAGCCAGATCGCCATCCGCCCCTGAAAGGAAAAGCCCCATGAGCGACAGCATCAACCCGATCCGGCTGGACATCGAGGACATCCAGGTCACCACCTACGCGACCTCGGACCGCACGATCATCTCGCCGATCGACGATGGCGGATACTGCTGCACCGGCTGTGATAGCGGCTGTGGCATCAATCCCACCGCCAGCTACTGTGAGAGCGGCGGCGCGTCGTCCGTCCCCAACTGCCAGTAGCGGAATTCGGGCGCCCCAGCCTTCACGGGGGCGCCCGCTGCGCGTCGTCCCCCCGCGTGCCTGCACGCACATCCCGGCACAAACCTCCTGGAGGTCCCATGGAAAAGAACGCGCTCAACCCCGAAGCCATCGCCGTGGAGTCGTTCGAGACGGGCGACAGCCTGAGCATGACGACGGGTCCCATGAAGTGCACCGGCTGCGTCAGCGGCTGCGGCATCATCGCCGAGCTTCCGTACGACTGAGCCGAGGCCCGTCCATCCCTATCCATCCAACAGAGCCATGAACAACCTGACGCTGAACCTGGAGGCGCTGGCCGTCGAGTCGTTTCCCACGGCCGAGTCGCAGTCCATCTCGGGCACGGGCGACTGCACGGGCTGCGACAGCGGCTGCGGCATCATCGACTACGCGGCCGTGGCGCCCTGAGCCGCGCGCGTTCCGCCTTCCGGACCCCGGGGTCCGTCCATCACCCCCCAGACTGGAGAGGATGACATGAAGAAGCTGAAGATCGAGGACCTGCGCGTGTCGTCGTTCACGACGGAGAGCAAGACGGTGTCCCCCATCGGCATCGACCCGTTCTGCTGCACCGGCTGCGACAGCGGCTGTGGCATCAACCCCACCGCCAGCGGCTGTGACAGCGGCGGCGGCGAGACGCAGAACTGCTGGTAATCCGGCAGTCCTCGCGACTCACCCCGGCGGCCGCGGACGGCGGCGTCAGCCTTGAAGCGATGCGGTCGCGCGCGCTTGGCGGCCGCATCGCTTCTCCCTTCGTTCCCCCTGACCGAAGCACAACCATGGACAAGATCGTGCTGAGCCTGGATGACCTGATGGTGGATACGTTCGCGCTTACCTCCGACGACCAGAGCGTCGGCATCGACTGGACCGGATGCATGAGCGAGTGTGGCCAATGCTGAAGATCGACGACCTGGTGGTTGAATCGTTCCAGATCACCGCCGACGTGCCGGTGCTCGGCGACGAGTGGACCGGGTGCATGAGCGACTGCGGCGCGCAGGGCTGCGGCTGATCGCCAACCCGCCGCCGAGCCGACGGGAAGCGGCGACTGACGTTGCCGCTCTCCCACACCCGCAGGCTCGGCCGCAGGATAGACGTCGCCGCCGCCCCTGCTTCTTCCACCATCCATGCAAAGCGGAGCTCCCGATGAAAAAGACCGTGCTGAACATCGATGACCTGGCCGTGGAGACGTTCGCCGCCGCGTCTTTCCAGGACGTCGTGGCCGACGTGGAGACCGGCTGCGTGTCCGGTTGCGAGACCGGCTGCGGCTTCGACGGCTCCCACTGCTGAGCGGACGCGGCGTGAGCCCTTTGGACGGCCGGCGCACCTCGCGCCGGCCGTTCGCGCATACGGGAGG
>NZ_DASURI010000397.1:0-5652 GCF_036280135.1 Longimicrobium sp. | reverse complement strand
GGGGGAATCGGGACGGCGTTCGGAGGGGGAGAGCGGGCGGGGAGGGAGGCGGGGCTACGAAGGGCTGGCGGACGCGATCAGGGCGATCCACTCGCGGATCTCGGAAACCGCGGCATCCAGCTCCTGGATGGGAAGGTCCGTCTCGGAAGCCATTCGCGCGAACGGCTCGCGCCACTCTTCCGGCGGGACGAGCGCGGGCGGCCACGCGTGGGTTCCCCGCCGCGCGAAAACATCGGCGCACGCGGACGCCAGCGCCGTGTGATCCTCGATGAACTGCCGGAGAAGCAGCAGGTCCACGAGATCGCGAAAGCGTTCGTTCTGACGGCCTTCCGGCATGGGCAATGTCATGCCGTGCAGCTTTTGCGCGACGTGGTGGCGCAGCGACAGGCACTCCACGTCGTCCGGACCCGTGAGGCCGAATTCCTGGAGGAGTGGAAGACCGGGCACGAGCTCCACCTCCGTCTCGCCCTCACGGCGTGCCACGTCCACCTCCACGGTGCCCCACTCGCGGCCCATGTACGAGACCTGGACCTTCACGCGCACGGCGCCGTTCAGCATCCGGTGCTCGCGCCCCTTGCGGCGAAAGGTAAACGCCTCGTACGGGCTGGCCAGCAGGTCTTCGAGCTCCAGCAGGAGATCGCCGCCGTCGCGGTTGAGGATGAGGTCCATGTCCCGGGTCGCGCGTGCCTGGTTCCGAAGTCTGAGCTCCAGCGCCACGCCACCCTTCACGACGAACGCCGGCCCGCCGTCTTCCTCTCGCCGAGCCTGGCGGAGCGCACCCGCGAGCGCCATGAAGGACACGAGCCGCCGTACGCGCGCTACGTCGGCATCGGCGCGGCGCGCGTACGCAACCACGTAGCGCGTGAGGGTGCGTTCGGAGGCGGGAGGTCGCACGGGCTTGGTCATGGTCCGGTTCCTCCCAGGAGCTCGCGTTCGAGTTTCTGTGCCTGACGCACGCGGAGGTGCCCCGTCCGCCGTCCATCCACGATCGCCTGGCGGACCAGCGCAGCCCCGAGCCTGGCCGCGTCGCAATCACGGATGGTCCGCTCGGGGGTGGTGACGGGGACACCTTCGTAAATATTCACATCGTCTTCATGGAGGTCAATATGGTGGAGAGCCAGCCGTTTGGGCACCTCCCGCCGTAGGCGCCAGGTTCGGGGGACCGTCAGGTGGATCCTGGCGGGGTTTGCATCGGAAAGCCCGTAGAGGGCCAGCGCGGTCTCGTGCGAGATCACCCCCCGGATCGACAGGGGCCAGAGCGTCGCTTCCACGTACGGGTCCATGGGTCCGTCCGGAAAATGAACCAGGCGGTACAGGCCATGGCTTACCCGCTCCAGGCTTCCGCGCGTGGTCAGGTTGTGGATCGCCTGCTTCGTGATCCCCGCGAGCCTGGCCTGGACAGCGGTGAAGTACCCGTTCTGTTCCGAAGCCAGGTCATAGATGCGCGTCTGGGCTGCACCAGGCATGGGTGGTTGGCAAAAGGTACACAAAACGTTGACTGAGCGGCATGAATGCCATGAGATTTCATGGCTCGTTCTCTGACGAAGAGTACACGTTATGTGTACCTTTTGGCAAGTCGAAACATGCGAAAAGGCGCGGAAAAGCCAATCTCCGCGCCTTTTCGGCTATGTGCCCTGCTGCCGGCCCTACGCTCCCTTCGTCTCCGCGATCCAGCGCTCCACCTTGGCGCGCAGCATGGGCAGCGTCACGGCGCCGTCGCCCAAGACGACATCGTGGAACGCGCGGATGTCGAAGCGGTCGCCCAGCGCGCGGCGGGCCTGCTCGCGCAGCCGCACGATCTCCAGGTAGCCCGTCATGTACGTGATCAGCTGGCCGGGCGTGGCCGCGTGGCGGTCCGCGTAGACCTCGGCCTGGGCGCGGGGACGGCGGCTGATGGACATCATGGAATCCACCGCCTGCTCGCGCGTCCAGCGGCCCGCGTGGATGCCGGGGTCGATCTCCAGAGCCACCAGCGCGTCCGCGAGGTGCGCGTAGATGCCCGCGCGCATGATGGGGTCGCCGAACGCGCCGATCTCGTCGGCCACGCGCTCGGCGTACATCCCCCACCCCTCGATGAACGCCGACGTGCTCAGCAGCCGCATCACGGGGTGCGGCACGGGGCGCTCCTGCGTCCACGCGATCTGCAGGTGGTGGCCCGGCCACCCCTCGTGCGCCGTGGACGTGCCCAGGTCCATGCGCGAGCTGCGCTCGGCGTTGCCCAGGTTGATCCAGAAGGTGGCCGGTCGCGAGCCGTCCATGGGCGCCTTGTCGTACCACGCGCCGGGGCGCGAGCGCTCCTGGTACACCGGCCCCGCCTCCACCACCATGGGGATGCCCGGCACGCGCGAGAACGCGCGGGGGATGAGCGTGCGCAGCGTGTCCGTCTGCGCGCGGGCGGCTTCCAGCTTGGCCTCGCGGCTGGCAAAGAAGTACGCCGGGTCGCTCCGCATCTGCTCGCGCGCCGTGCCCAGGTCCGCCTGCCCCGTGACGGCCGTGGCCAGGGGACGAAGCTCCGCCTCCAGCTCCATCCGCGCCGAACGCGCCATGCTCGCCAGCTCGGCGGGGGCCACGTCCAGCGACGTTGCCCGGCGGATAACGCCGCGGTAGCACGCCTCGCCGTTGGGCAGCGACCACAGGCCCACGTCCGTGCGGGCGCGCGGCAGGTAGTCGTCGCGCAGAAAGCGCAGGTACTCGCGCATGACGGGGTAGACGGAGTCGCGGACGATGGCGCTCGACTCACGCACGTACTCCGGGTCCGTCGAGCGCGTCGTCAGGGCCCAGAACTGCGACGCCTGGGCGGAATCCGCCAGCATCCCCTGCAGCTGGTCGATCACGCGGAGCACGTTCTCGCGCGGGGCCGTGTACCCGGCGGCCAGGCCCGTGCGCAGGTTGTCCATCTCCACGCGGGCGTAGCGGGGCAGGTCGCGCCAGCGGGCCAGCGTGCGCGCGCGGTCGTCCGGCGTCTCGGCGCGCGCCGAGGCGGCGTCGTTGCCCACGCCGATGTGCCAGCCGAAGATCTGGTCCACGGCCCACAGCTCGAACCGGCAGGCGCGCGCGGCCGCGTCGCCTTCCAGCGACTCGCGCAGCATGCCCTGGATGAGCCACTCCGGCTGGCCGAACAGCGCGTCCGCGTCCACCGCGCGCAGGCGGGCGAGGTAGGTGTCCTGCTCGCGGTCCCACGCCTGCTGCGCGGCGACCGTGTTGTCGTTCCAGCGGTCCGCGGATGGCCCGGTGCCCAGTGTCTCGGCCGTGCCGGGAAAGCGGGCCAGGACGGCGGCCAGGTAGTCGTCCGCGATCCGGCGCACCTGCGCGGCCTCGGCGGAGGCGGGCGGGGCGGAGGGGGACGCGGCCGGCGCGTTCTGCGCCAGCGCGGGGGATGCCAGGGCCGCGGCGGCGGCAAGGGACAGCGCGCGCAGGCCGGCGCGCACGGGGATGGCGTTCATGGCAGGGTGCTCGGGTGTGTGGGTCACGCCGGCGGGGCTGAATCCGCTCCGGCGAGGAAGGGAACGTCCAGGTAGCGGCAGAACAGGCGCGCCAGCTCGCGCGCCATCGTGCGCTCGTCCACGGGCCCCATGGACGGCTCCATGTGCCCGAACAGCACGCTTTCCCGCAGCGCCGACGAGCACGCGCTGAAGGCGAAGCGGACGGCGAACGCGGGATCGGGGTGCTTCACTTCGTCCATCCGTTCCGCCAGCAGGCGGCGGAACGGCTCGTGGACGCCCTGACGGAACGCGGCCCACGCGGAGCTGTCGCGCACCGTCTCGGGGTTGCCGCGCGTGCGGTGCACCATCTCGCGCAGCACCGTCCAGTGCGTGTCGCCCACGCGCAGGATGAGGGCGAAGTACGCCTCGGCGATGGGCGCCAGCGGGGCGCCGTCCCACCGGCCGGGGGCAAAGACCTGCTCGGCTTCGGCGAGCGCGTCGCGGACGTAGCCGGCGTAGAGCGCGTGCAGCAGCAGGTCGTCCTTGCTGGCGAAGCGGGCGTAGAACCCGCCCACGGACACGCCCGCGCGCCCGGCTACCTGCTGCACGGACACGTCTTCGAAGCGCGCCTCGCGCAGCAGCTCGGAGAACGCGCTGAGGATGCGCTCCTCCGTCTGCCGGCTGCGCGGCTGCCGCGGCCGTCGCGCGGGTGCGGGTGATTCGGGCATGGGGCGATGGCGGAGGGTGTGACGAACCAAAATGCGAATCGCATTCTGATTTAAGGGTGCGCGAGCGGATCGGCAAGGGCCCTCACCCGCTCGCTGTCGCTCGCACCCTCTCCCGCAAACTGCGCGGGAGAGGGTATACACGTCTACGAGCTACCTGCAGCGGAGCACGAAATCATCGGATCCGTAGTTCTCCCCCTCCCCCCGCGGAGCGGGGGCCGGGGGGTGGGGGCCCTCCGCGGGCGAGACACACGCCGCGGAGCTGCACGAGCCCCACGTACCTCCGTACTCCGTACCTTCGTACCGCGGGTCAGACCGCGTCGCTCAGCGAGCTGAACGTGAAGTCGCGGGCCTTGATGGCGGGCACCAGCACCGAGCCGCCGCCCTCGCCGCCGTCATCCGCGCTCACGGCCACGGGCGCGCTCATCTGCTCGATGTTGTTGAGCAAAAAGATGGGCGACTCGTTCCAGCGCAGGTTCTTGACGGCCGTCGTGATGCGCCCGTTCTCGATGAGGAACGTGCCGTCGCGCGTGAGGCCCGTGAACAGGATGGTGCGCGGATCCACGGGGCGGATGTACCACATGCGCGTCACCAGCAGGCCACGCTCCGTGCCGCGGATCATCTCGTCCATGCTGGCGTTGCCGCCCGTCATGGCCCACGAGCCCGGGAAGCTGTTGGGCTGGCGCCCGCTCTTTTGCGCCCAGAACCGGTCGTAGAACAGGTCACGCAGCACGCCGTTCTCCACCCACGTGGCGCGGCCCGAGGGCAGCCCCTCGAAGTCGAACGGCGCGAACGGCACCCGCGGATCCGCCGGGTCGCTCGTGATGCTGATGCGCTCGTCGATGAACTTCTCGCCGATCTTGTTGCCGCCGCCCTGCTTGCTGAAGAACGAGCGGCCCTCGTCCGCCTGGCGCGCGTTCATGGCGAACGCCAGCAGGCTCACCAGGTTGGCCACGGCCGTGGGCTCCAGGATCACCGTCCACTCGCCCGGCTCCACCGCGCGCGGGTTGCGCGAGGCCTCGGCCTTCTGGATGGCGCGGGCGCCCACGTCTTCCAGGTTGAGCTTGCTCCAGTCGTTGCCCGCGCCGCTGGCCCAGCCGCTCCCCGTGCCGTCTTCCGTGCGCACGGTGGTGGACAGGCTGGCGCCCGTGCCGCGGGCGTAGGCGAACAGGCCCTTCTTGTTGGCCACGGCCATGGACGTCGTGGCGTGGTTCAGGAAGCCGGTGGAGACGAGCCCCTGCCGGGCCGCGGGGCCGGCCACGGCCATCACGGCGCGGGCGCGGTCCTCGGGCGTG
This sequence comes from Longimicrobium sp., assembly GCF_036280135.1. Lineage (GTDB taxonomy): Bacteria > Gemmatimonadota > Gemmatimonadetes > Longimicrobiales > Longimicrobiaceae > Longimicrobium. Next base: position 210 of record NZ_DASURI010000397.1, on the reverse strand, counting down.
AGCGCGGCCGTCGTCTCGAAGTACGGCTCCACGCTGGGGTACTGCTGGGGCGGCAGCTCGCCCAGGTACTCGGGGTCCTCGGGCACCAGGCGCGCCAGGCGCTCCGACGTCTCCACCACCCGGCGCAGCGCCTCGTCGTCAAAGCCGTTGGTGGTGGCCGAGGCGACCTTCTTTCCGAACGCGCTGGTGACGGTGATGTTGGCGTCGTAC
>NZ_DASURI010000396.1:0-3673 GCF_036280135.1 Longimicrobium sp. | reverse complement strand
GAGCCCGGAGGGGGCGCTCGCACGGGGCACGCCTCCACGCACGAGCCTGGCCCTGACTTTCCATTCAGGGAGCGCCGCGCGTAACATGATCGCGCGCAGTATTCTGGCGCGACCGAAGGATCTTGTGTGCGAAGCGTGAGGCCGGATTCCGTGCCCTGGAGCCGGCTTGTCGCTTCGCGGGCAAGATCCTTCGTCGCCGCCATGGATCAACGAGCGGGCAGGGTGTGTGCGGCGGCTCCTCGGGATGACGCTTTCCAGGCGCGAGGGTGGCGACACCCTCTCAGCCTGAGGCAGACCTGGGCGGATTCCCGGCTGCCCGCTCGCGGACCTTCCGCGGGCGGGCAGTCGCTTTCTCCCGGCTGAAGGACGGGGCGGAACGCCGGTGCATGGACCCCGTTGCTCTGCCGATCATTCCATTGGGCAGGATCGGGCGGATTTCGCGCGTGGTGAACGGTGATCCGACCGTCTAACTCCATGTTGGTAAATGTGATGCGGATCGTTCGCGCGCGTTCTCATGGACTGGCGTGGATGCCGGATCATGTCCGCGCCCCGTGATCGCCGCACGTCCGCGCGCACGAAACGCTTGCGCGGATGGATGCAATGGGCGCAATATAGGCGCGCCAATCTCGATCTTTGCGCATTCCTCCTTCAACCAAGCACCGGCCGCGGCGGGAGATCCGCCGTCGTACGCCGCAATGGACTTACCCCAGACGTGCACCGCGCCATGAACGCACGCCGCATGCACCACGTGCTCGCGCTCGCCCTGCTCCTCGTCCTGCCGGCCTGCACGGTCGCCATCGGCGCCGCGCCGGAGAACGCGCCCAACGCGCGCCGCGACCGGCCCCGCGACGTGCTCTTCATCCCCGCGTCGCGCCCCGCGGCCGCGGCGGACGAGGCGCCGGCCGGCGAGGCGTTCATGGCCCCCGGCGCGGAGCTGATGATCCCCGTGCGGGGCATTCGCCCGGAGCAGCTGCACGACACGTACAACGATCCGCGCTCCGGCGGCCGCGTGCACAACGCCATCGACATCATGGCGCCGGCGGGCGCGCCGGTGGTGGCCGCGGCGGACGGCACCATCCACCGCCTGCGCACGGGCGGGCTGGGCGGCATCACCATCTACCAGATCGGCGCGGACGGGCGCACGCTGTACTACTACGCCCACCTGCAGCGCTACGCCGCCGGCGTTCGCGAGGGCATGCCCCTGCGCCGCGGCGAGGTGATCGCCTACGTGGGCGACACGGGCAACGCGGGTGCCGGCAACTACCACCTGCACTTCAGCGTGGGCCGGCTGACGGACATGAGCCGCTGGTGGGACAGCCAGAACGTGAACCCGTTCCCCCTGCTCATCGGCGACCTGGGGCGCCACGGCAGCATGGGCGGCCGCCGCGACCGCTGACGGGCGGATTCCGGAACCGAACGCGGGCAGGGCCGCGGGGACGTCGCTCCCCGCGGCCCTGCTCCGTTTCATCCCCCGGTGGATCCCGAGACGGTAAAAATCCAGAGCTGATGCTGGAATTTCTCATCCAGCAGGGTTGGATTGCGCGCGCGTCCCCGTTAGGTTGCCCCCCGGTCTGCGCCACGAGGGAGCCGACGGACAGGAGAAGAATGGCCACGCATTCGCAACGGGTGGTACCGCCCACGCCGCTGACGCCCATCCAGCGCGTCTTTTCGCCCTTTGTCCGCTTTGCGCGCACGGAGTCGGCGGGGGGCATCGTGCTCATTGCCGCCACGCTCGTCGCCATCGCCTGGGCCAACTCGCCCTGGAGCGCCGGATACGAGCACCTGTGGGAAACGCAGGTCACCCTGGGCGCGGGGCGGTGGGCGCTGAGCTATCCGCTTCACTACTGGATCAACGACGGCCTGATGGCCGTGTTCTTCTTTTTGGTGGGGCTGGAGATCAAGCGCGAGTTCCTGGTGGGCGAGCTGGCCAGCCTCAAGCGCGCGGCGCTGCCCATCGCGGCGGCGCTGGGCGGCATGATCGTGCCGGCCATCATCTACGCGGCCCTGAACCTGGGCCACGCGGGCGAGCGGGGATGGGGCATCCCCATGGCCACGGACATCGCGTTCGCGCTGGGCGTGCTGGCCCTGCTGGGGCCGCGCATCCCCCTGTCGCTCAAGGTGTTCCTGGCCGCGCTGGCCATCGTGGACGATCTGGGCGCCGTGCTGGTGATCGCCGTCTTCTACACGGAGGCCATCCACTGGGGCGCGCTGGCCCTGGGCTTTGGCCTGCTGGCGGCGCTGGTGGTCGCCAACCGGATGCAGGCGCGCAGCCCGCTCACCTACCTGCTGGTGGGCATCGTCGTCTGGGTGGCGTTTCTCAAGAGCGGCGTGCACGCCACGGTGGCCGGCGTGCTGCTGGCCATGACCATCCCGGCGCGCACGCGCATCGACACGGCGGAGTTCCTGGACCGCGGCCGGCGCATCCTGGACTACTTCGACGTGGTGGGCGAGGAGGGCAGGGACGTGCTCACCAACCGCCGCCAGCAGGCCGCCATCCAGGAGATGGAGAACGCCTGCGAGGCCGCGCAGGCCCCCCTGCAGCGCATCGAGCACGAGCTGCACCACTGGGTGGCGTTCCTCATCATCCCCATCTTCGCGCTGGCCAACGCGGGCGTGCACCTGGGCGGCAACCTGGGCACGGCGTTCGGCGACCGGGTCACGCTGGGCATCATCCTGGGCCTGGTGATCGGCAAGCCCATCGGCATCAGCCTCTTTGCGTGGCTGGCCGTGCGGACGAACCTGGCCGCCCTGCCGTACACGGTGACGTGGCGGGCCATCCGCGGGGTGAGCCTGCTGGGCGGCATCGGCTTCACCATGTCGCTGTTCATCGCGGGGTTGGCGTTCCCGGGCGCGCCGCAGCTCAACGAGGACGCCAAGATCGGCATCTTCGTGGCCTCGCTCGTGGCGGGGATCACGGGGTTCCTGGTGCTGCGGGGGTTCCGGCCCAACCCGGTGGCGGTGGCGGCGGACGACGGGGAGGGCTGAAAACACGAGGAGCCCGCCGTATGCCGGCGGGCTCCGTCGTGTTTGATCGCGTTCCTGCGAACCTCGCCCTGCAAAGGACTCGAACTTTCCCGATCTCTCAGCCGTGCCCACCCGGAGGACGCCTTGGGAGCATGAGGTGGGGGTCACGTCGGCATTCTCGACAACCGGTCCGGCCCGTTCCTGTGTGTGTACTACCGCCAGACATCGGCGGAGGTTGCGCGCGGAGGATTAGGAGAACGTGAACATCGCTCCGCGCATTCTTCCGTACGGGCGGGCACCAGCCGGAGTTTCAAACCTCCTCGCCCGCTCCGTACGCCCTGTCTGACACCCGTCATCGCCGAAAGGTTGCATTGCCCGTGAAATCCGCCGCGAAGGACGAGCTGCGCCGCATTCCCGGGGTGGGCGCCAGCATCGCGCAGGACCTGCGCAACCTGGGGATCCAGCGCGTCGAGGACCTGCGCGGCGCCGATCCGCAGGCCCTGTACGACCGCCTGTGCGAGCAGATGGGCGTGCACGTGGACCGCTGCATGTTGTACGTGTTCCGGTGCGCCGTCTATTATGCCTCGGAGTTCCCGCATGATCCGGAGCGGCTGAAGTGGTGGTCGTGGAAGGACGGCGGGGTGGCGTTTGAGGGACGGGACGGCAGGGAAGAGGGAATAGGGAACAGGGAATAGGGAATAGCCTGCAA
>NZ_DASURI010000395.1:0-10309 GCF_036280135.1 Longimicrobium sp. | reverse complement strand
CGCGACGGGATGGTCCGCGCGTTCAGCTATGACCTGGCGCTGTACTGGACGGAGGTGCGCGACGAGATCGTGCCGTATCGCGGCGGACGCTTCTACTTCAGCGCGGGGGCCGTGCGGCGGCGGGGCGCGGAGCTGGGCGTGCACGTGGTGACGGCGCCGGGGCTGGAGCTGGACGCCGCGCTCACGGGCAACGACCACCGCTACACGCGCTATGCCGTGGACAGCGTGCACTACGGCCGTCCGGGCGCCGTGGCGGACTACGGCGGCAACCGCGTGGTGGGCGTGCCCGACGCGCACGGCTCGGCGGCGCTGCGCTGGCTGCCGGCGCGGCAGCTCGTCGCGATGGAGGTGGGGATGCAGTGGGTGGACGCGTTCTGGGCGGACGACGCCAACCAGGTGCGCGTTCCCGGCTACGCCCTGTGGAACGCGGAGGTGGGCCTGCGCCCCATGCGCCTGGGCCGCGGGCTTACCCTGCGCGGGTCGCTGCAGGTAGAGAACCTGGCGGACCGGGCGTACGTGGCGTCGGCGTTCCTGAACCCGGACGTGGTGGCGGGCGAGCCAGTGGCGTTCGAGCCCGGCCTGCCCCGCCACGTCATCCTGAGTGTGTCCCTGGGCTGGGGCAGATAACCAGCAGCATTTTCTCACGCAGAGAAAGCAGAGGCAGCAGAGTACTTCAGTCCGCGCGGGACCGGGGTACTCTGCTGCCTCTGCTCTCTCTGCGTGAACATGCGGTTCTCAAGCACGAACACCCGCTCTCGCGCACGGCGAGGGCGGGTGCATGTGTCTGCTTTCAGGGGCGGAGGGGCTACCAGTCGTCGCCGCCGCCGTACTCGTCGCGGCGGCCGCCGCCACGGCCCCAGCCGCCATCGCGGCCACCGCCGTTGCCGCCGCGCCCGCCACCCCCACCGCCGCCACCCCGGTTGTAGCCACCACCACCACCGCTACCGCCGCGGTTGCCGTACTCACCGCCCCCGCCGTATCCGCCGCCACCCCCGCCGCCGCCGTATCCACCACCACTGCCCCCGCCGTATCCGCCGCCGCTGCGGCCGTACCCGCCGCCGCCCTGCCCCATGCCGGCCTCGTCGCCGCCCTCGGGTGCGTTCAGGCGCACCAGGTTGGCGGCCTTGAGACCCTTGGGCTCCTCGATCACGTCGAACTCCACGGGCTCGCCCTGCTCCAGGGTCTTGAAGCCGCGGCCGGAGATGCCGCTGTGGTGGACGAAGATGTCGGTGCCGTCTTCACGGGTGACGAAGCCGAAGCCCTTTTCCTGCGAGAACCACTTGACCGTGCCTGATGCGCGTTCCATGGGACAATGTAAAGGCTGGGGGACCGGTGGGACGATAATGGACCGGGGGACCCCACTCGCACGGATCGTTCCCGGTGCGTGCCACGGTGGGAGCAAGTACCCGCTTGCAGGTGCGCAGATGCAATCCGGAGCGGCTGTTACAATCATTTGTAACGATTTCTTGCAGATTGGGACGTCGCTCCCATCGCGCCGTAACCCTCGTCCGGGCCGGGGCATCCGCGCCACGGTCCGCCCCCTCGCTGCCACGCTGGCCGACGCGCGCGGGGGGCGCTACACTCCGCGGCCCTGATCCGTATCCACTCCCGTACCGACGTGAAAGACGGATGGAAGGACCCCTGCTCTGGCTGGCCGCGCTGACGGTCCTGCTCATCCTGGCCGTCTTCGTGGAGCTGGGTGCGGGCGGCAGGCGCCTGCGCCACCTGCGCGACGTGCCGCCCCTGCCGCCCGGCGAGATGCCGTCCCTCTCCGTGGTGATCGCGGCGCGCAACGAGGCGCGGGGGATCGAGCCGGCCCTGTGCTCCGTGCTGGCGCTGGACGTCCCCGACCTGGAGATCATCGTCGTGGACGACCGCTCCGACGACGGCACGGGCGGGATCCTGGACCGCATGGCGGAACGCGAGCCGCGGCTGCGCGTGGTGCACGTCACCGAGCTGCCGGGCGGATGGCTGGGCAAGAACCACGCGCTGTGGCTGGGCGCCGGCGCCGCGCGGGGCGAGCTGCTGCTGTTTACCGACGCGGACGTTGTGATGGCGCCGGACACCCTGGCGCGCGCCGCGGGCTACCTGGTCCGCGAGCGCATCGACCACCTGACGGTGGCGCCGCACGTGATCATGCCGGGCGCGCTGCTCAAGGCGTTCGGCGTGGCGTTCACGGTGTTCTTTGCCCTGTTCACGCGGCCGTGGAAGGTGCGCGACCCGCGCAGCAAGGCGCACGTGGGCGTGGGCGCCTTCAACCTCGTCCGTGCGGATTCGTACCGCCGGATGGGGACGCACCAGGCCATCGCCATGCGCCCGGACGACGACGTAAAGCTGGGCAAGCTGGTAAAGAAGAACGGCTTCGCGTCGGATTTCGCCGTGGGGCCGGAGCACGTGTCGGTGGAGTGGTACCACTCGCTGCCGGAGGTCGTGCGCGGGCTGCGCAAGAACGGCTTCGCGGGGCTGGACTACCGCGTCTGGCTGGTGGTCCTGGCCACGGTGATGATCCTGGCGTTCTGCGTGTGGCCGTTCGTGGCCGTCTTTGTCACGGCGGGGTGGACGCAGGTCCTTTACGGCATCGCCGTCGCCCTGCTGCTTCTGCTGTACGTGGGCGCGGCGCTGGGCCAGGGCGTGGGGCCGTGGAACGCGGTGCTGTTCCCCTTTGCCTGCCTGCTGGTGCTCTTCGTGATGTGGAACGCCACCGTCTACGCCCTGCGCAACAACGGCATCGAGTGGCGCGACACGCACTATCCCCTGGACGAGCTCCGCGCGAACAAGATCTGAACGGCAGTGCGTGAGTGCGGAAGCAATGGATAAGACGAGCAGGCTGGCGAACATCAACTGCATTTTCACGCAGAGGGAGCAGAGGCAGCAGAGTACTTCATCCCGCGCGAAAACGGGGTACTCTGCTGCCTCTGCTCCCTCTGCGTGAAAACATCTGTTGGATCTGCAAGCCGCCGCCACGCAAAAGTGCGGGAGCGGCCTGGGGCCACTCCCGCACTAACGCACTAACGCACTCACGCACTTCCGCACTCGCAGTTCACCCGCCGCGCGACTTCGAACGTTCCCAGTCGTCCAGGTGGTTGAGCAGGTAGTCGATGCCGAACACGTGGCGCGAACGGTCCTCGTCGTCGCGGAATACGACGGCGGACCAGCCCTTCATCCCCGTGGGCGTAAAGCGGCGGCCGTGCATGGTCAGCTTTTGCCCGCTGATGGCGCGGATGAGCACGCGCTCGTACCGGCTGCGGCTCAGCTCGCTCTCGGGGAACAGGTTGTCCCACGTGCACAAGCGGCCCACGTCCTCGTACTCCGGCGGGCGATCCTCCAGGTCCAGCAGCGACGGCGCCCGCCCCCGCATCACCGACCCGATCAGCCGGAAGGTCCAGGGATCGCTCACCCGGCGGATGGGGTGCCAGAAGTGCTTGACGATGAGCCCCGCGATGCTGCGCAGGCTGAGCTCGCGTCCGTCCGTCGTCTGCCACGTGGTCTCGTCCACGTCGGCCGAGAACGGGCTGCGGGGATAGCACACGTCCTTGGCCAGCCACCCCTTGCGCGAGGTGTGCTTGATGGGCCTGTAGCCGGCGATGACGGGGATCTCCATCCGCTCCAGCATCTCCAGCTCGAACGACGGCCACGTCATCACCTCGCGCACGATGCCCACGATGAGCGTGCCCGTGGCGATCATGAGCGACGCGCTGGGGGTAAAGTCGGCCGTGATCTCGATGCGGTCGCCGCGGGGCCGCACGCCCACGCCCGTGCTGCGCTTGTTGGTGGCCAGCAGCATCACCGGCGCGGGAAGGATGTACGACAGCAGCAGGGCCAGCTTGCGCACGGTGCGGCTGCGCCCCTGCTCGTGGGGCGGCAGCTCGAAGCTCACGTTGTAGTGCGTGCTGAAGCCCGTGAGCCGGATCTCCCGCCCCGTGCGGCTTTCCCAGTGGTCCAGCTCCTCGCGCAGGTACAGGATGCTTTCCCACAGGGAGCGGCCGGCGCGCGCGGCGGCGCCCCGGTCGATCTCGATGACGGGCGTGGCCACCTCGATGACGCCCGTGTCGAAGTACACGGCCCCGCCCGTGGGCAGGTGGTACGACGTGCCCTGCCGGTGCATCATGTTGCCGCGCACAAAAGCGCGGGGGCTGCCGAAGATGTCCTCGGGCCGCGTGGGCTCGCCGTCCACCGTGACGGAGAACTCCGCCTCCATCCCCATGGCGGCCAGCTCCAGGCGCGCGCCGGGGCGGCTTTCGCCCTTGACCGGGCTTCCCTTCTTGTTCTCGTCCGCCATTCAGCCTTCGCCCGTTTCCGTCGCGTCTTCGTCCATCGCCTCGTCCGGCACCGCGTCCGTCTCGTCGCCCCCGCCGTGGGGCGCCACCACCGCGAACCCCACGTCCAGGTGCAGGTGGTCGTCCGTCTCGCCCACGCCGTGCCCGTACGGCAGCGCGCGAAACGCCGGGAACACCGACCGCGCGATGTCGCCGTAGCGCGTGATGTTCCGCTCGTCGTCCAGCCAGTCGTCGCCGATGCGGTAGACGTTCACCGCCGTACCCCAGCAGTGCACGGACGTGTATCCCCCCAGCCGGTGCGCGGGCGAGCGGTATCCGCCGTTGGCCGCGATGTGCACGTAGGTGTCCACCTGCCGCCGGAACGCCTCCAGCGCGCCGGCCAGCAGCGTCACGGCCATCGGCACGTAGCGGGGCCCCTGCACGCGCAGCAGCTCGTCCTCGCGCACGTCCACGTCCAGGAACTCCCACAGCTTGTAGTGCGGCGTGAGCGACGTCTCCAGCGCCACGTTCCACGAGGGGATCTCGTAGAACCAGCGCGGAAGCCGCCGCACCAGGCCGTCGCGCCCCCGCGCCAGCTGGCCGGGACGCAGCAGGCGCCGCAGCCGCGGGGGGAGCACCAGGCCGTCCACCACCTGCAGTCCGCCGAGGTCGGGCATCAGGCGGCCTTCCGGGTAAGGTGGTCGTACACGGCGCGCGAGATGCGGGCGATGGTGTCGCTGCGCCCGCTCGTTTTGCTCGCCTCCCACTCCGTGAGCACCACCAGCGCGTACGGCTTGCGGCCGGGTGCGTAGACGATGCCCGCGTCGTGCGCCACCGTGCTGATCTCCCCCGTCTTGTTGGCCACCTTTACGCCCTCGGGCAGGCGGCCGGGAATGCCGCTGCGAAACTCCTGCGCGTGCAGGATGTTGAGCATCTGCTGCGACGACTCTTCGCTGAACGCCTTGCGCTCCTCGATGGTGCGCAGCACGCGCAGCATGCCCTCGGCCGTGCACTCGTTGCTGATGCCGGCCTCGAAGGCGGCCTCGTCCTCCACCCCCCGCCGAAACTTCACGCCCGTGTCCAGCCCCAGCTCCGTGAGCGTGTCGGTGATCTCCTGCGCCCCCACCACCTCGATGAGCAGGTTGGTGGCGAGGTTGCTGCTGGTGGTGATCATGTGGTACGCCAGCTCCTGCACCCGCATGGTCCGGCCGATGTTGCGCGGCACCTCGGCGTTGGCGTCGCGGCTGGCCGCCACGCGAAAGGCGGTGCCGTCGCCCACGGCGCTCATGAAGCGGTTGCGCACGTGGACGCGCGCCAGCAGGGCCAGGTCACCCTCCTCGATGGCGCGGAACACGCCCAGCAGCACCGGCACCTTGATGGTGCTGGCGGCGTGGAACCACTCGCCGCCGTCGTAGCTCCACGACGAGTCGCTCTCGTAGTCGTGGTAGGCCACGGCCACGCGCTTTGCCCCGCTGTCGCCGGCGATCTCCCGCACCCTGCGGCGCAGGGGATCGTCGTCGTCCCCGTGGTCCTTCTCGTTGCTGGATGCCATCTGGCGTGCGATCTATCCGGCGGGCGCGCCGGCCCCTTCAGTCGTCGTCTGGATCCCCGTGCGTGAAACCGGGGGAGAGCGGGTGCTGTTGCAGGTTTGGCGCCAGCGGAGGGAGCAGACGTTTTTCCCAGGCGGACGGGGGACCGAACCGGGACGGGATCGTTACGAGGGATGGGATGAGGCGGGATCGGCGGGGTGGGGTGGAGGCCGGGCGTCGGTGGAGGGGAGCAAAGCGGCGAAAGCGCGATTGCCGCTCATGGGCCGCCCGCGTAGCTTTGTGCGCCGCGCCGAACGTACCCTCGTACGACGTACCTTCGTCCCGGGTTCAAGCACGTACTTTCGCCCTCACGCACTCCATACCGATGGCCGACCATACCAACCTCACGCTCGACGTCCAGGACCGCATCGCCACGCTGTCCGTCAACCGTCCGGACAAGCTCAACGCGCTCAACGAGCAGACCGTGCGCGAGCTGGGCCAGGCCATGGACGAGATCACCGGGCGCGACGACTTGGGCGGCGTGATCATCACCGGCGTGGGCGAAAAGTCGTTCGTGGCCGGCGCCGACATCGCCGAGCTGTCCCGCATGGGCCCCGTGGATGGGGTCGACGTCAGCCGGCTGGGGCAACGCGTGTTCCGGCAGATCGAGCTGTCGCGCAAGCCCGTCCTCGCGGCCGTCAACGGGTTCGCGCTGGGCGGTGGATGCGAGCTGGCGCTGGCCTGCCACCTTCGCATCGCGGGCGAGAACGCGCAGTTCGGGCTGCCCGAAGTCAAGCTGGGCATCATCCCCGGCTACGGCGGCACCCTGCGCCTGCCGCGCATCGTGGGCAAGGGCCGCGCGCTGGAGCTCATGCTCACCGCGCAGTTCATCAAGGCCGACGAGGCGTACCGCATTGGCCTCGTCAACAAGGTCGTCCCCAAGCCGCAGGCCACCGAGGGCGGCGAGGCTCCGTCGGCCAAGGACGCGCTCATGGCCGCCGCGCGGCAGATGATGGGGACCATCCTGGCCAACGGGCCCATCGCCGTGGGGCTGGCCATCGAGTGCGCCACGCGCGGGATGGAGATGTCCATGGACGACGGGCTGGCCCTGGAGAGCAACCTGTTCGGCCTGCTGGCGGCCACGCAGGACATGCGCGAGGGCATGGCGGCGTTCCTGGAAAAGCGCACGGCGGCGTTCACGGGCCGCTGAACTGCGAGTGCGAAAGTGCGGGAGTGCGAAGTGCGAAAGTGACGCACGGACGAGCTCCCGCCGATGCGCGGAGGTCTGACATGGTGAGAGCCGCGGCGAGACGGGTGGGGCCGGGGATGGCGCCGTCGTCGGCGGTCCGGCGGCTGCTGCTGCCGTCGCCGGTGGGGCCGCTCTTCGTGGAATACGACGAAGATGCGGTTCGCTACATCCACTTCTGGCCCCAGGGCGCGCACCCGCCGGCGGGCACGCGCGTGGAGCCCACGCGCGACGACCCGCTGGGGTGGACGGTGGCGCAGCAGCTGCGCGAGTACTTCGACGGCGCGCGCCGTGACTTCGACCTGCCGCTGTCGCCGGAGGGGACGGAGTTCCAGCGCCGCGTGTGGGACGCGCTGTGCCGCATTCCGTACGGCGAGACGCGCTCGTACGGCGACGTGGCCGACGACATCGCCTGCCGCGCGCCGCGGGCGGTGGGCCAGGCCAACCGCAACAACCCCATCCCCATCGTCATCCCCTGCCACCGCGTGCTGGCGGCGGGCGGCGGCATCGGCGGATACGCGGGCCAGTGGGAAAAGGGCGAGGGGATGGAGCGCAAGCGCTGGCTCCTGCGCCACGAGGGCGTCCCGGGGGTCTGAGAACCCCGGGTGATTTGCTTCTCTTTCCGTCGGTTTCGGTTTACCTTTGGTAGAGTTCACGACCACGCCGGAGAGCGCATGATCGGAAAAGGACTCTACACTCCCGTCGAAGCGGCCTCTCTCCTCAAGGCACCCGTCGCCGAAGTGCAGCGGTGGGCGTTCGGATACGAGCGCCGGCGCGATGGCGTGCCGGTGCGCTATCAACCCCTCATCAAGACGGAGCTCCCCGAGATCGAGGGCCAGCGCGCCCTTACCTTTACCGAGCTCGTGGAGCTGATGTACATCAAGGGGTTCCGCCGCGCGGGCGCGCCCTGGAAGCTCGTGCACGAGGCGGCCGCCGTCGCGGCGCGGATGTTCGAGACCGAGCACCCATTCGCCATGCGCAAATTCTTTGCGGATCCCAACGGCATCTACGCGCTGCTGCGGGAGTCCGGAGGCGACGAGTCCCTGGTGAGCCTGCGCGGGCACGGGCAGCACGCGTTGCGCGAGGTTGTGCAGCCGTACCTTGGGCAACTGGAGTTCGACCCCATGGAGGTGCCAACCCGCTGGTGGCCCATGGGACGCGAGGGACGTGTCGTCGTGGACCCCCAGGTATCGTTCGGCTCTCCCATCGTGGCGGAGATCGGCGTTCCCACCCGCGTGCTCGCGGATGCGCTCGAGGCGGAGATGGAGTACGATCCCGACCGTGCCTTGGAGCGCGTTTCGTGGGTCTACAAGGTTCCGCCGCGCCACGTGCATACCGCCGTGCGGTTCGAGGAATGGCGGAAGGCCGCGTAAGGTTCCTCTTCGACGCGAACTTGCCTCCCGGGCTTGTTGACGCCCTGGAGGCGCTTGGCGAGCCCGCCGAGCACGTGGCCAGGATCTTTGCGCCCGGCACGCCTGATGAGACATGGATTCGCCATGCGGGGGAGCGGGGCTGGTGCATCGTCACCCGCGACGTGAACATCACCCGCAAGCCTCACGAGGCCGCGGCGCTTCGCGAGGAGGGCGTCGGCGCGTTCTTTCTTCTCCCGGGCAAGCGCTCGCCGCGCGTGTGCGAGGTGGTGCAGACGATCATCAAGCACTGGCCCGAGATCAAGCGGCTGGCCCGCACGGAGCGGCGTCCGTTCCAGTACCAGATCGGCGTGCGCGTCGTGCGTCGTCTCCGCTAGCTTCGCCCGCGCCAACTTTCGCACTTTCGCACTCCCGCACTTTCGCACTGCCGTTGCATCTCTCCCGCCTGCACCTGCGCAACTACCGCAACTTCGCCGAGCAGGCGCTGGAGATCCCGGCGCAGGGCGCCGCCATCGTGGGCGACAACGGGCAGGGCAAGACCAACCTGCTCGAGGCTGTCTACTACCTGGAGATCTTTCGCTCATTCCGCGGCGCCCCCGACGAGCAGCTCGTCCGCTTTGGCGAGGACGTGTTCCGCGTGGAAGGGCGGATGGAGGACGACGAGGGACGCACGCGCTCCGTCTCGGCCGCGTTTGACCGGCGGGGACGCAAGAAGAAGGTGACCGTCAACAACGCCGAGCCCGAGCGCCTGGGCGATGCCCTGGGCCAAGTGGGCGCCGTCATCTTCTCCCCTTCCGACGTGGAGCTGGTGGGCGGCGGGCCCGGCGCGCGGCGGCGGTTCCTGGACATTGTCCTGTCCCTCGCCGAGCCCGGCTACCTGCAGGCCCTGCAGCGCTATCGGCAGACGCTCTTTCAGCGCAACACGCTGCTGCGGCAGAACAAGCCGCGCGCCATGGTGGAGCTGTGGGACGACGGGCTGGTGGCCGCCGGCAGCCGCGTGGCCGCCGCGCGCGCCGCGTGGGTGCGCGAGCACGCCGCCAGCTTTGCCGAGCACTACGCGCGCGTGGCCGGCGGGCACCCGGGGCACATGACGTACGCGTCGTCCGCGCCGGAGCTGGGCGAGGCGGCGACCACGGAGGACGTGGCCGCCGCGTTCGCCGCCGCGCTGGCGAAGAACGCCGATCGCGAGCAGCGGCGGGGGATGACGCTCGTGGGCCCGCACCGCGACGACCTGCGGTTCACCATCACGGGCGCGGACGGCACCGCGCTGGAGCTGCGGACGTACGGCAGCGGCGGCCAGCAGCGCACGGCCGCCATCGCCCTGCGGATGGTGGAGGCCGAGACCATCCACGCCGTGCGCGGCCGCCAGCCCATCGTCCTCCTGGACGACGTCTTTGCCGAGCTGGACCCCGGCCGCTCGCAGCGCATCGTGGACTGGATCGAGAACGAGGAAGGCGGCGGCCAGGTGCTGCTTACCTCGCCCAAGCCCACGGACTTTCGGCTGCGCGGCGAGACGCTGCCGCGGTGGGGCATCCGGGACGGGGTGATTCTCGCGGGGTAACGGACGGCGGAACGGCAGGTATACGAATGAACTGAGAGGGTGTTGCCAAACCTGCCTTTCAACGGAGCCCAGCGAGCGTCATCCTGAGGGAGCGCCACGCGTAACGTGAACACGCGCAGGGCTTTGGCGCGACCGAAGGATCTTGTGTCCAAACCACGGGGCCGGCTTCATGCCTGGAAGCCGGCCCCGAGTCTCGCATACAAGATCCTTCGTCGCCGCCATCGATCAAGCCAGGCAGGCATCGCGCGGCGGCTCCTCAGGATGACGCTTTCGAGCCCGAGGTTTGGCAACACCCCCTCAGGATGACAATCGCTTGGCTGTTCAGCCAATCGTCTCGGGTTTGCCGT
>NZ_DASURI010000394.1:0-8273 GCF_036280135.1 Longimicrobium sp. | reverse complement strand
GGGCGGAGCGCGTGGCCGCCGCGCCCGCCGTCCCGCCGTTCTACTGCGAGCGCAGCCACACCAACCGCGCGCGGAGCTACCAGCACCGCGGCCTGTACGTGGACGGCGACGGCGCCGTGTTCCGCTTTCAGCACGGGCGCGGCGACCAGGCGCTGCTGCGCGTCCCCGCCGACTCGATGACGGAGCAGGCCCTGCTCGCCCGCTTTGCCCCGGGCCGCGCGCCCGTGGACCGCGTGCCGGCGGCGGAGATGGCGCGGCGGTACGCGCAGGTGCTGGAGGCCCGCGCGGGCACGCAGTCGCCGCGGCAGCGCCGGGGCGCGGACATGGGCGCCACCGTCCGCCGCTGCTTCGTGCCGGACGAGGGCGGCATCTACCGCGAGGTCCCGCTGCGGCAGACGGGCGACTGGGAGAGCCGGAACACGGCCCCGGCCGCGGCGGAGCTTTCGGCCTGGCTGGACTCGCTCGCGATGCGGGCGCCGTAGGCGGCCTCCGTGCCCGGTCACGGCGTGCATCGGCAGGACGGCGGGCGCTGCCGGGTGATCGAAACGCGGGGACGAATGCACACCGCCGGCAGGGCGCGGCGGACAAAAGGGGGCGCGGCGGACGGAAATCGTCCCCCGCGCCCTCGTCGCGTCCACGGATCGGCTTCGGTGGGGATGTTTACACCGCCGGGCGAGCGGGGACGCGCGCGCGTAAAAAGATGTGTCGCGAATCGTTTCTGCCCGGAGCGCACGGAGCACACCCGTTTGGGTCCATTCCAGAGCAGATTACGCGGGGGGAGCTTGCTAGGATGCCGACATCTAGTTAATCGTTATACGTCGGGAAGCGTATTTCTCGTCCTCCCGGGAGAGGCGATTCGGCCATCTGGTACGCGGTGCTGAAACAGTGCGCTAACGTGTCCCAAAACGAACGCAATCGGATGTCCTGAGGCAATCCGCTCGAAGCGCGGCTCCAAGGGCCGTGCTCGCCGTCAAGATTGGAGCAGCTGACGACGCCGTCGCGTCTCAGGTGATCTTTCGCGTCCCCTACATGCCAATTCGCGCGCGATTGCATCCGGTCGCGCCGCCGTTCCGCTTTCGCGCCATGCCCCACGGAGGAGAATCCCGGATGACCCAACCACGTGCGCCCGGCGACGGGCCTTCACGGCACGAACCGCAGGGGCTGGTGCTGCGCGAGCTGATCACGGCGGGCGAGCAGCTGGTCGCCACGCCGCGCATTGCCGCGCTGCTGGACGGCATTCCCGGGTGCCGGCTGGCCAACCACTACGGCCCCACGGAGACGCACGTGGTCACGGCGCACGTGCTGCCCGCCGACCCCGGCGCGTGGAGCCTGCTTCCGCCCATCGGCCGCCCCGTGCCCAACGCGCGCACGTACGTGCTGGACCGGCGGCTGGCGCCCGTGCCCATCGGCGTGGCGGGGGACCTGTACGTGGCCGGGACGCAGGTGGCGCGCGGCTACCTGGGCCGGCCGGCGCTCACGGCCCAGCGGTTTGTCCCGTGCCCGTTCGGGCCGGCGGGGGCGCGGATGTACGCCACGGGCGACCGCGCCCGCTGGCGCGCGGACGGCGAGCTGGAGTTCCTGGGCCGCGCCGACGCCCAGGTCAAGATCCGCGGCTACCGCGTGGAGCCCGGCGAGATCGAGGCGGTGCTGCGCGAGCACGCCGGCGTGCGCGACTGCGCCGTGGTGGCCGAGGACGGGCCGGGCGGGCGGCGGCTGGTGGCGTACGTGGCGGGCGGGGCGCAGCCGGACGACCTGCGCGACCACCTGCGGGCCCGCCTGCCGGACCCCATGGTGCCCTCCGTGTTCGTCCCCGTGGACGAGATGCCCCTCACGCCCAGCGGCAAGCTGGACCGCCGCGCGGGCCCCGCGCCCGCCCCGGCCCCCGCGGCCGAGGCGTACGTGGCGCCGCGCACGCCCCTGGAGGCGGAGCTGGCGGCGCTGTGGGGCGAGCTGCTGGGCGTGGAGCGCGTGGGCCGCGACCAGGGGTTCTTTCAGCTGGGCGGGCACTCGCTGCTCATGCTGCGGATGCAGGCCCGCATCCGCGAGCGCATGGGGCGGCAGGTGCGCGTGGTGGACCTGTTCCGCTACCCCACCGTGGCGTCGCTCGCGGCGCACCTGCAGGACGGCGAAACGGCCGCACCCGCGCCCCGCCGCGGAAGCGAGCGGGCCGCGCGGCGGCGGGCACTGGCCGGGGCGCGTGCCGCCGGCCGCACTTCGGACGACGATTCCAACGACGAGGAGGGCCGATGAGCGGCCAGCTGGATGAGATGGGGACCGGCGCCATCGCCATCATCGGGATGGCGGGACGCTTTCCCGGGGCGCGTGACGTGGAGGCGTTCTGGAGCAACCTGCGCGACGGGGTGAGCTCCATCACCTTCTTCTCCGACGACGAGCTGCGGGCGGAGGGCGTGGATCCCCGCCGCCTGGCCGATCCCTCGTTCGTCAAGGCGGCGGCGCGGGTGGCCGACGCGGACCGCTTCGACAGCGCCTTCTTCGGCTTTTCGCCGCGCGAGGCCGACGTGCTGGACCCGCAGCACCGCGTGTTCCTGGAGACGGCGTGGGAGGCCCTGGAGAACGCGGGGTGCGACCCCGCCGGCGAGACCGTGGGCGTGTACGCCGGCTCGCCCTCCAACGACTACGTGCAGCACGTCCTGGCCCGGCCGGACCTGGTGCAGGCGCTGGGCACGTTCCAGGTGGGGCTGGCCAACGGGCGCGACTACCTGGCCACGCACGCCGCCCACCGCATGAACCTGCGCGGCCCCGCCGTGAACGTGCACACGGCCTGCTCCACGAGCCTCGTGGCCGTCCACGTGGCCTGCCAGGCCCTGGCCAACGGCGAGTGCGACGTGGCCCTGGCCGGCGGCGCCGCCATCAAGCCGGGGATCCCGGGCTATTACCACACGCCGGGCGGGCTGGCCTCGCCGGACGGCCACGTCCGCGCGTTCAGCGCCGACGCGGGCGGGCTGGTGGGCGGCGAGGGCGTGGGCATCGTCGTCCTCAAGCGCCTGGCCGACGCCCTGGCCGACGGCGACGCCATCCGCGCCGTCATCCGCGGCAGCGCCATCAACAACGACGGCGCGCAAAAGGTGGGCTTCACGGCCCCCAGCGTGGAGGGGCAGGCGGCCGTCATCGAGGAGGCCCTGGGCGTGGCGGACGTCGATCCCTCGTCCATCGGCTACGTGGAAGGGCACGGCAGCGGCACGGCGCTGGGCGACCCCGTGGAGGTGGCCGCCCTCACGCAGGCGTTCGGCCCCACGGAGCGCGCGCAGTACTGCGCCCTGGGCTCCGTCAAGACCAACGTGGGCCACCTGGACGCGGCCGCCGGCGCGGCGGGGCTCATCAAGGCCACGCTGGCCGTGGAGCGGGGCGAGATCCCGCCGTCGCTCAACTTCAGCGCGCCCAACCCCGAGATCGACTTCGCGTCGTCCCCCTTCTTCGTCAACACCGAGCTGCGCCCCTGGCCGGGCGCGGACGCGGGCGCGGCGCCGCGGCGGGCGGGCGTGAGCTCGTTCGGCATCGGCGGGACCAACGCGCACGTGGTGCTGGAGCAGGCGCCCGCGCCCCGTCCCTCGAAGCCCGTGCGTCCCTGGCAGCTGCTGACGCTCTCCGCCCGCACCCCCGCGGCGCTGGAGACGGCCACGGACCGGCTGGCGGCGCACCTGCGCGCGCACCCGGAGCAGCCCCTGCACGACGTTGCCTGGACGCTGCAGACGGGGCGCCGCGGGTGGGAGCACCGCCGCGCCGTCGTCGCACGGACGGCGGAGGAGGCCGCCGAGGCGCTGGAGGTGCGCGCCCCGGACCGCGTGAGCGGGGGGACGGCGCCCGAGGGCGGCAGCCGCGTGGCGTTCCTCTTTCCCGGCCTGGGCAGCCACTACCCCGGCATGGGGCAGGGGCTGTACGCGTCGGAGCCCGTGTTCCGCGAGACGGTGGACCGCTGCGCCGAGATCCTGCGCCCCCACCTGGGGCTGGACCTGCGCGAGGTGCTGTATCCCGCGGACGCGGGGCCGGAGCAGGGCGGCGCGGCCCCCGTCATCGACCTGCGCGCCATGCTGGGCCGGGCCGAGGCCACCGGGGACGACCCCGGCGCGGGGCTCAACGCCACCCGCGTGGCGCAGCCGGCGCTCTTCGTGACGGAGTACGCGCTGGCGCGGATGTGGATGTCGTGGGGCATCCAGCCCGCGGCCATGGTGGGGCACTCCCTGGGCGAGTACGTGGCGGCCACGGTGGCCGGCGTGTGGTCGCTGGAGGACGCCCTGCTGCTGGCGGCCGAGCGGGCGCGCATCGTCTCCGAGCTGCCGCCGGGCGGGATGATGGGCGTGACGCTGCCCCCGTCCGAGGTGCAGGAGTTCCTCAAGGGCGGGCTGGACATCGGCGCCCTGAACGGGCCCTCCATCACCGTCTTTTCCGGCCCCGTGGAGGAGCTGGAGGCCGTGCAGGCGCAGATGGAGGCGCGCGGCGTCTCCTGGCGGCGCCTGCCCCTGGAGCACGCGTTCCACTCGCGGATGATGGAGCCCGTGGCGGAGCGCGTGGCCGAGCTGCTGCGGTCCGTGCGCCTGCACGCGCCCACGCTGCCGTTCGCCTCCAGCGTGACGGGGCGGTGGATCACGGCCGCGCAGGCCACGGACCCCGCGTACTGGTCGCGGCACCTGGTGAGCACCGTGCGCTTTGGCGAGGGCGTGGAGACGCTGGCCAGCGCCGGCATCCGCGTGCTGCTGGAGACGGGCCCGGGCCATGGCCTGCGGATGCTGGCCTCGCAGCTGGACGTGTGGGGCGACACGCCGCCCGTGGTCGTGGCCTCCATGCGCCACGCGTACGAGCACCAGCCCGACGCGGCGCACGTGATGGGCGCGGCGGGCCGGCTGTGGGCCGCGGGCGCGCCCGTGGACTGGCGGGCCGTGCACGCCCACGAGCGGCTGAACCGCGTCCCCTTGCCCACGTACCCCTTCGAGCGGCGCCGGCACTGGATCGAGCGCCCCGCCGCCGGCTGGTCGCCGTCCGCCGCCGCGTCCACGGGCGGGCTCTATCTCCCCACGTGGCGCCGCGCCCCGCTGGCCCCCGCCACGCGGGCGGAGCCCACGCGCTGGCTCCTGCTGGCGGACGAGAGCGGCGTGGGCCTGCGTCTCGCGGCGCGGCTGCGGGCGCAGGGCCACACCGTCGCCGTGGCGGAGGCGGGCGATGCGTTCCGGCGCGTGGGGGAGGGCGCGTACACCGTCCGCCCCGGCGCCGCGGAGGACCTGGCGTCCCTGCGCGACGCGCTGGAGGCGGCGGACGGCCGTCCCGGCCACGTCGTCCTCCTGTGGGGCGTGGGCGCGGAGGGGGCGGATGACCTGCAGGGCGCGCAGGCGCGGGGCTACGCCAGCGTGGCCGCCCTGGCCGCCGTCTTCGCGGCGGGGGCGGACGATCCGCTCCGCGTCACCGTCGTCACGGACGGCGTGCAGGACGTGGGCGGCGGCGAGCCCGTCTCCCCCGTCCGCGCCACGGTGCTGGGCGCCTGCGCCGCGCTCCGGCGCGAGCATCCCGCCGTGGTCTGCCGCGTGGTGGACGTCCGCCCGCGCCCCGGCGGCGAGGCGCGGCTGGCGGACCAGCTGCTGGCGGAGGTGACGGCGGACGTGGACGACACCGAGGCGGCCCTGCGGGGCCCCGCGCGGTGGGTGCGCGGCTGGGAGCCGGCGCCGGCCCCCGTTTCGGCGGACGACGCGGACGGCATCCGCCCCGGCGGCGCCTACCTCTTCACGGGCGCGCCCACCACCATGGGCTGGTCCCTCGCCGAGCACCTGCAGGCCACCCGCGGGGCCCGCGTGGCCATCCTGGCCGACCCGGCCCTGCCGGAGCGGGAGGCGTGGGACGCGTACCTGGCCACGACGTCGCCGTACGCCCCCGTGGCGCACACCATCGGGTGGCTGCGCGGGGCCGAGGCGCGCGGCGTGTCGCCCCTGCTGCTGCGCGCGCCCATGGACGACGCGGACGCGCTGCGGGCGGCCCTGGAGCGCGCCCGGACGGAGCTGGGCGCTTTGCACGGCATCGTCCACGCGCCGGCCCTGGGCGCCGCGGCCGAGTACGCGCCCCTGGCGCAGGGCGCGCCGGAGGGCGCCGGGGCCGAGCTGGCCCGGCTGGACCGCGAGCTGGCCACCCTGCGCGCGGCCGCGGACGGGCTGGAGCTGGACTTCGTCCTCCTGCAGAGCTCCATCGTGGCGGGCAGCGGCAGCGGGATGGGCGCGGCCGCCGCGGGGTACGCCCTCGTGGACGCCTGGGCCGCGCGCGCCGCGGCGGACGGCGCCCCGTGGACGAGCATCGGCTGGGACCGGTGGCGCACGGAGGCGGAGGGCGACGGCGGCGACGGCATCCCCGCCGCGGACGGGCTGCGCGCCTTTGCGTGGGTGGCGGCCCTGGGCGGCGAGCCCCGCGTGGTCGCGTCCATGCGGCACCCCGGGGCCCGCGCCGCGCGGCCCGCCGCCGCGGACGACGACGAGTCGGCGGACCTGCATCCCCGGCCGTCGCTGGCCGACGCGTACCACGCGCCGTCCACGCCCCTGGAGGAGCAGCTGTCCCTGCTGTGGCGGGACCTGTTCGGCATCCGCAAGATCGGCGTGCACGACGACTTCTTCCAGCTGGGCGGCCACTCCCTGCTGGGCATGCAGCTCGTGTCCCGCGTCCGCGGCACGTTCGGCATCGAGCTGCCCCTGGCGGCCGTCTTCGACGCGCCCACCATCTCGCAGTTCGCCGCCGTGCTGGACCAGGCGCTGGTGGCCGAGGTGGAGGCCATGTCCGACGAGGAGGTGGCGCTGGCCCTGGCCGCCAGCGAGGCGGACGGGACCGGCGCGCATCCGTCCCTGGCGATGGCGGCGGCGGACGAGGGCGCCCTGGCCGGCGACGCCGGGATCGCGAGGGCCGAATGACCGATTCCGCCACCCGCTCCCGCGCGGAAAAGCAGGAGCGGCTGCGGGCCCTGCTCACGGCACGCCTCAACCGCCCGGACGGGGGCGAGGCGCCCCGCGGGGACGATTCGCACGGCTCGCCCATCGTCCCCGTGCCGCGGACGGACGCCGGGCTGCCGCTCTCGCTGGCGCAGGAGCGGCTGTGGCTGGTGGACCGGCTGCGGCCCGACAGCGCCACCTACAACGTCCCCGCGGGGCTGCGGCTGCGGGGCGTGCTGGACGAGGGGGCCCTGGAGCGGGCCCTGGCCGAGGTGGTGCGCCGCCACGAGTCCCTGCGGACGACGCTCGCGGAGCGCGACGGCGAGCGCGTGCAGGTCATTCACCCCTTCACCGGCTTCGCCCTGCCCGCGGAGGACCTGACGGGGCTGCCGGAGGCGGACCGCGAGGCGGCCGTCCGCGCCCGTGCCGCGGAGGTGGCGGGGGCGCCGTTCGACCTGGCGGCTGGCCCGCTCGTCCGGGCGCGGCTGCTGCGCCTGGCCGCGGACGACCGCGTGCTGCTGGTCTGCATGCACCACGTGGTGACGGACGGGTGGAGCATGGGCGTGCTCTTCACGGAGCTCACCCGGCTCTACGGCGCCTTTGCGGAGGGGAAGCCGTCGCCCCTGCCGGAGCTGCCCCTGCAGTACGCCGACTACGCCGCGTGGCAGCGCACCAGCGCCGGCGCGGCGGCCATGGCGCGGCACCGGGCGTACTGGAAGGCGCGGATGGCCGGCGCGCCCGCCCTGCTGGAGCTGCCGACGGACCGTCCCCGCACGGCCCGGCGCCTGGACGAAGCCGGCACCGTGCCGTTCGACCTTCCCGCCCCGCTCACGGCCCGGCTGGAGGCCCTGGCCCGCGCGGAGGGCGCCACGCTGTACATGGTGCTCGTGGCCGCCTTCCAGCTCCTGCTGGGCCGCTACGCGGGGAGCGACGACGTCTGCGTGGGCAGCCCCGTGGCGGGGCGCACGCGGGTGGAGATGGAGGGGCTCATCGGCTTCTTCGTCAACACGGTGGTGCTGCGGACGCGGCTGGACGGCGACCCCACCTTTCGCGTGCTGCTGGACCGCGTGCGGACGGCCACGCTGGAGGCGTACGAGCACCAGGCGCTCCCCTTCGAGACGCTCGTGGCGGACCTGCAGCCGGAGCGCTCGGCCGGCTGGTCGCCCGTCTTCCAGGCCATGATCGCCCTGCTGAACGCCGACGGGGGCAGCGGCTCGCTTCCCGGCGTCACGCTCAAGGCCGTGGAGATGGACACGGGGACGGCCATGTTCGACCTCTCGCTCAACCTGGTGCCCCGCAACGGCGGCCTGGGCGGGACGCTCAAGTACGCGGCGGACCTGTGGGAGCACGAGACCATCG
>NZ_DASURI010000393.1:0-6486 GCF_036280135.1 Longimicrobium sp. | reverse complement strand
CGAGCACCGGCACGCGGACGACGACGGGCGCGGCGGGGAACCGGGCGCGGACGCCGCGCACCACGTCGGCCAGGGCGGCGGGGGCGTCGGCGCCGGGGGCGGCGTCCAGCACCAGGACGGCCGCGCGGGGCAGCGTCTCCCGCCTCGGAACGCCGGGGCGGGGCAGGGGGTGAAGCTCGCAGTATGGCGGCGGGCTCCACGCGGTCGCGGGCGAGCGTTGCGGGACCATGGGTCGCCTGCCGCGAGGGGGGAGACCGGGCGCAAGGCGGGGTGCGGGCCTGTGCGGGGGGGATTCCTGATGAGTACATCCACGACGCTTGGCGGTCAACAGTTGACGGATAACGAGGGCCGCACAACTTTCGGAAACCACGCGCTCATCGCCGTCCCGCTGTCCCACGCCCCCGCCGGAGCTCCCTTCGATGACCTGTCCCGTCCCGGCCCGCGTTGCCGTGTGCGTCTGGCTGTGCGTGATCTCCGCGGCCTGCGGGGAGCGGATGGACGCCCGCGCGGACGCCGCGCCCCGCGACAGCGCCGGCATCCGCATCGTGGAAAGCGCCCGGCCCGTCTGGGACGCGTCCGCCGGGTGGCGGGTGGATTCCGTCCCCGCGCTGCAGATCGGCAGCGTGGAGGGCGCGGCCGAGTACCAGCTGGGGCGGGTGCAGGGCGCCGCGCGGCTGGCCGGCGGGGGCGTGGCCGTGGCCGACGCCAACGCCGTGGAGGTGCGCTTCTACGACGCGCGCGGCCGCTTTTTGCGCGCGGCCGGGCGCCGCGGGGGCGGGCCCGGCGAGTTCGGCTCCATCGACGCCATGCTCCCCTACCGGGGCGACTCGCTGGCCGTGTGGGACGCGCGGCAGACGCGCCTGGTAGTGCTGGGGCCGGACGGGGGCGTGGGGCGCACGACGTCCGTGCGGGTGGGCGGGGCCTCGGCGGCGCTGCGCGGCATCCTCGCCGATGGGTCGTTCGTGCTGGAGCCCTCGCCCTCCGTGGAGGCCTTTCTGCGCATGGAGGCGGGGGAGCGGCGCGACAGCGTGCGCTACGTGCGGCACACGGCGGACGGGGCCGCGGCGAACACGCTGGACGCCCGGGCGGGGCGGGAGCTGGTGGCCCGGCGCGCGGGCGGGGCGCTCTCGCAGGAAAGCGTGCTCTTTGGCCGCAACGCGTACTTCGCGGCGAGCGGTGAGCACGCCTTCGTGGGGGAGAGCGATGCGTTCCGCGTGGACGTGACGGACGCGGTGGGACGGGTGCGGATGAGCATCCGCCGGCTCGGGGCGCCGCGCCGGGTGGAGCGCGCGGACCTGGCTCGCGCGCGGGAGGCCGCCCAGGCGCGCCAGCGCGAGCGCGCGGAGCGCATCGCCCGGGTCACGGGCGGCGCGGCGCGGGCGCCCGCGTTCGACGACCTGCCCGCCCGCGCCACCATGCCCGCGTTCGACCAGCTGGCGGTGGACGCGGAGCAGAACCTGTGGGTACGCGACTACCAGGTGGCGCCGGATGACCCGTCGCGCTGGTCCGTGTTCGATCCCCGGGGTCGCTGGCTGGGGACGGTGGAGACGCCGGCCGGGCTCACCGTGCTGCAGATCGGGGCGGACTGGATCCTGGGCCGCGCCCGCGACGAACTGGAGGTGGAGTACGTGCGCCTGTACCGCCTGCGAAAGGGCTGATCCACGCGTCCCGCGCGCCGATTCTTCCTCGCGCGGACCGGGCTGTTCCCGTGCGTGATCCGCCTTTGTTCCCCGGAGGGACGCCCGATCCGCATCCCTCCCTTGCCCGTCCGCGCCGGCGCGGCCAGGTTGCTGCATCCCGCCGTATCCGCCGTCCCTCCTGGCCCTGGTTCCGGATTCCCATGAGCAAGCCCATCACCCGACGCGACTTCGTGCGCACGGGCGCCGCCGCGGGCGTGGCCGCCGCCCTTCCCGCACCCCTGGCCGGGGCGCCCGCCGTGCACACGCGCGGGGCCGCGCGGCCCGTGGTCATCGCGTCGGGCAACGGCAACCAGTTCCGCAACGGCGGCACCATGGCCGCCGTGGAGACGGCGTTCACGCGCATGGTGGGGGGCGCGGACGTGCTGGACGCCATCATCGCCGGGGTGAACCTGAACGAGCTGGACCCCGGCGACACCAGCGTGGGCTACGGCGGGCTGCCCAACGCGGAGGGCGTCGTCACGCTGGACTCGTCCGTCATGCACGGGCCGCGCAGGCGCGCGGGGGCCGTGGCGGCGCTGGCGGGCGTGCGCACGCCGTCGCTCGTGGCCCAGGCGGTGATGGACAACACGGACCACCACCTGCTCGTGGGGCAGGACGCGCAGCGGTTCGCGCGGCAGATGGGGTTCACGGTGGAGGACGACCTCAACACGCCCGAGTCGCGCCGGCTGTGGCTGGAGTGGAAGCGGCGCTCGGACCCCGCGCGCTTTCCCGATCCCGGGCAGCGGGCGCAGGCGGGGCACCGCGCGGGGCTGGAGATGGTGGCCGAGGGGCTCATCGACCCCATGCACTACTACGGCACCATCAACTGCAACGCCATCAACGCGGCGGGCGACGTCTGCGGATGCACCACGACGAGCGGCTTGGCGTGGAAGATCCCCGGCCGCGTGGGCGACTCGCCCATCCTGGGCGCGGGGCTGTACGTGGACAACGGCGTGGGCGCGGCGGGGAGCACGGGCCGCGGCGAGGCCAACCTGTACAACCTCACGTCGTACCTGATCGTGGAGAACCTGCGGCGGGGGATGTCGCCGAAGGACGCGGGAATGGAGGGACTGCGCCGCATCGTGCAGAACACGGTGGAGCGCCGGCTGCGGAACGGCCGCGGCACGCCCAACTTCGGCATCCAGTTCTACGTGCTCAACACGCGCGGCGAGCACGCCGGGGTGAGCATGTACCCCGGCGGCACCTACGCCGTCTGCGACGAGAACGGCCCCCGCGACGTGCCCCTGGAGCCCCTGCTGCAGGGCGGCCCGAACGACTGAGGGGCAACGTTCAGGGCCAGAGAATCGCGCCGGCCCGGGGCAGGCCGGCGTGAACGAACGCCGCAGCGTACTCCGACGCGGTCAGCGGCGGACGCAGGAGCCCGTTTCGATGGGACGCGAGCACGCGTTGCACGGACTTGGCATCGGCCCGGATCAGGGCACACACGAATTCGTCCGGATGCGCGGCGGTGATGCCGTGCGGGCGAAGGGCGTCGGGAGGAAAGTCCTTCAGGTTCTGCGTCACGATGTAGTCCGCGCCGACACACCGCGCGGCTGCGGCGACGTGCCGATCCTCCGGCGCGACGGCTTCCAGGCCGATCTCGAACGGCTCGTAGCCATTGACGCATGCCCCGGCGAAATGCACGTCCATCATTGCTCGCGTTCGTGAAACTTTCGCCGGGGAGAGCTCCGGACGGTCGGCGAGCAGGTTGCGCGTCCACTCGTCGTGAATGCGGTGGGACCAGTAGGGGAGATAGAGATCAGCCGCCGCGAGCCGGAGCAGGACGTCGCGGAGGAACGCGGGATAGATGACGTTGGCGTCCAGGACAGCCTGGACCAGCGGTCCGTAGGCCATGCGGCACTACCGCCCCGACCGCGACGGCGGGGAGTCGTACAAGCCAAGCTCCTCGGTTTCGGCCATCAGCGCGTCGAGGAACGTATGGCGGCGATCGACGACACGCTTGTAGCCCACGAGGTCCGTAAGCCGAACCCGCCGGTGAGACCCCGCCATGCGGCACGGCAGGAACCCGGCTTCGATGAGCTTTACGACGTGCGGTCGCGACACGCCCAGGAACTCGGCCGCGACCGACGTGGTGACCTCCTCCGCCTCGGTGACCAGCGCCACGGTATTCCCCTGAGCGACTTCCTCCAGCAGGGACGCGACGAGGCGCGCGACGTCGCGGGGCAGGGCCTCGACCTCGCCGGACGGGGTTCGGATGATCAACTCGACATCCTCCTGCATGTGGCGAAGCCGTTGCGCCGTGCGTAGCGCGGCCTCGCGGTCCTCCTCCTCGGCGGGAGGCGCGAGTGCATCAACGAGCGTACGTGTGCCTGAACCTGGACGGACCATGGTGGTTTCTCCCATAGAAGCTGTCCCCAATCTAGCATCGTCTGCGCCTAAACGCAACAAACGAAACGGAGCCCATGTGGATCGTGATTCCCGCCGCGACGGTGGTGGGCGCGCTGGCGGCGATGGTGCTCTTCCTGCGCGCCCCGGCGGTGCGGGAGCTCCGTCGCGGGATGATCATCACCGCCATCGTCGCGTTCGTGCTCGCCCTGGGCGGGATGGCGTTGCTGGGCATCCCGGGCGCCATCATCTACGGCATCTCCGCCCCGTTCGTGCAGCTGCTGATGGGCGCGCGCTACGCCGACCTGGGCGACGGCGCGTGGCCGGCCGCCATCTTCATCACGCTCATCTGGCCGGCGTCGCTCGTGGTCGCGTACGCGGTGGCCAACGGTCCGCTGCGGGGGCGGGGCAGGGGCGCGCGGTGGATGGCGCTCATCCTCATCCCCTACGCATTCGGCGTGCTGCTGGCCCTGGACGCGCACCTCGCCGCCGCCGCGCCCTGACTGCATCGTGGACACCGGCTTCCGCCGGCAACGCAGGACCCTCGCAACTTCCGGGAGGGATCGATGGAATGGACCGTGGAGCACGATGAGGAGCTGGGCTTCGTGACCGTACGGACGCGGGGCGTGTTCACCACGCGGGACCACCTGCGGATGACGGAGGACGTGCTTTCGCGCGACTTCTGGCGCCCCGGCACCAGCGTGCTCTTCGATCACCGCGCGCTGGAGTTCGGCGCCGCCGATCTCGCGGTGATGCGGGCGGCGTCCGAGAACCACGTGGCGCACGACGACCGCATCGGCACCGGCAAGGCGGCCGTGCTGATGAAGGCGGCGGCGGACTTTGGCCGGGGCCGCCAGTTCGAGATGCTCTCGGAAGGGCGGATCAGCGCGCTGGTGCACATCTTCCTGGACGAGGCCGAGGCAATTGCCTGGCTGCTGCACTGATGCGCCGGATCCTACCGTCCCTCATCCCGCGGATTGCATGATGCGTCCGCGTCCCTTCACGGCGGCCCGCCCGCTCGTGGTCCTCGCCGCGTGGATGCTGCTGGCGACGTCCGCCCCTGCGCAGGAGGCGTCCGTCCCCGCCTCGTCCGACGCGACGCTGGCCGGGCGGATGCGCGCGTTCCTGGAGGGGATGCGGGGCGGGGACGAGGCGGAGATCGCCGCGTTCTTTCCCCGGCGCGGCGACTGGAACTGGGTGCGGACGCTGAACGGGACGCGCGGCCCGCGGCAGGTCGTCACGTGGCGCATCGCCGGGGCGGAGACGGAGCGGCTGATCGGCGACGGCGGAGCGGGGTGCGAGGAGTTCAACGCCGCCCGGGCCGACGTGGGCCCCGTGGAGGACTCGTTCGCCGGCGAGGTGCACGAGGAAGGCTGGCGGCACGTGGGGCGGATGCGCTTCGTGCCGCCGGGAGCGCCGACACGGTCGCCCGTCTTCGTGCAGTGGCGGCGCGAGGACGGCGCGTGGGTCGTGGACGCGGTGGGCGACCGGGACGCGTATCGGCTCCCGCTGCGGGGGCGGCCCGTGGGGATGATCTCGCGCGACACGAGCCTGGTGGCCGAGGGGCTGGGGTACGCGGCGGAGGCCCGGTGGTACCGCGACAACGAGCCGCTCACCTTCGAGGGGCTGCGGTACGTGAAGTACGGCCTGCCGCGGCGGCTGGAGCGCGCGGCGCTGGCTCGCGTGGGCGTGCGGGGCCGCGTGAGCATCTACATGGAGGCGGGCGCCGCCGGCGGCACCGTGGACGGTATGCTGTACTCGGCCGTGTCGCCCGGCGAGTACCAGCCCTACACGGGGTTCGGCCGCATGCCCTGCCGCTGAGCCCCGGTCGATCCACTTCTCCCGGATTACGCTGATGACAGGAGCCGTCCCCACGCGGATCGCCATCCTCCTCGCCCTGGGCGCCGCGCCCGCGCAGGCGCAGGACGCCACGCTCGCCGCGCGCATGCGGGCCTTCGCGGAGGCCGCGCCCACCGCGCCCAACGACAGCGTGGCCGCGTTCTTTCCCCGGCGCGGCGACTGGACCTGGGTGCAGACGTGGATCCGCACGGACGGGCGCGGCGACGCGCGCACGGGCACCTGGCGGTTCAGCGGCGTGGAGACGCCGCGCGCCATCGGCCCGGACGGGCCCGTGTGCAATTCGTTCGAGGGGGCGGGCGGGGCGGGGCCGTTCGAGGGGCGGCTGGGGATGCAGACGGTGATCCACGACGGGCCATGGCGGCGCGTGCGCGGCACCCGCTTCGTGCCGCCGGGGGAGCCGGCGAGCTCGCCCGTGTTCGTGGAGTGGCGGCGCGAGGACGGCGCGTGGGTGGTGTCGTCGTTCGGCGACGTGGGCGTGTGGTCTCCGCGCGTGCTGGGGCGCACAGCCGGCCCCCTCGCCGCTGACACGACGCTGCTGCCTGAAGACGCGGCCTATGCCCCCGCGGACTGGTACGTCGTCACGCTGAGCGGAAGACACTAT
>NZ_DASURI010000392.1:0-9308 GCF_036280135.1 Longimicrobium sp. | reverse complement strand
CCTCGCACAGGTCGAACCGCGGCGAGTGGTGCGGATGCGTCATCCCCCGCTCCTCGTTGCGGCCGCCCACGAAGAAGTAGCAGCCCGGCACCTTGGCCAGCACGTCGCCGAAGTCCTCCGCCGCCATCGTGCGCACGTCCGGGTCGGTGCGTACACGGTCCGCGCCCACGATGGCCACGGCCTCGCGCCGCACCAGCTCCGCCAGGGCGGGATCGTTCACCGTGGGCACGGCCTCCATGCGGTGATGGAACTCGTACTCCGCCCCCATGGCCGCGCACACGCCCGCGATCACGCGCTCCGCGCGCTTGGGCAACTCCGCGAGCAGCGCGGGATCGAACGCGCGCATGGTGCCCAGCAGCGACGCCGTCTCGGCGATCACGTTGTGCGCGCTGCCGGCGTGCATGGACGCCACCGTCACCACGGCCGGCTCCAGCGGCGGCACCGTGCGCGAGACGATGCTCTGCAGGGCCACGATCACCTGCGCGGCCGTGTGCAGCGCGTCCACCGTCTCGTGCGGCATGGCGCCGTGCCCGCCGCGCCCCTTGATGGTCACGCTGAACTCCAGCGCGCCGGCCATCTGCGGCCCGGGCACCACGCCCACCACGCCGCTCTCCAGCCCCAGCCACACGTGCAGCCCCAGCGCGGCGTCCACGCCGTCCAGCACGCCCGCGTCGATCATCCCCAGCGCGCCGCCCAGGCCCTCCTCGGCGGGCTGGAACATGTACTTGACCGTGCCCGCCCACTCCCCGCGCGTGCGCGCCAGCCGCTCCGCCACGGCCAGCCCCACGGCCACGTGGGCGTCGTGTCCGCAGGCGTGCATCGTTCCCGCGACGGTGGAGCGAAAGTCGTGCGTGGTCTCCTCGTCCACGGGGAGCGCGTCCATGTCCGCGCGCAGCAGCAGCGTGCGGCCGTCGCCCGCGCCGCCGTGCAGCGTGCCCACGACGCCGGTCTCCGCGATCCCCGTCCGGACCTCGTAGCCGGCCGCGCGCAGGCGCTCCGCCACGATGCCGGCCGTGCGGAACTCCTGGAACCCGATCTCGGGGTGGCGATGCAGGTCGCGGCGGGTGGCGATCAGCAGCTCGGTCTCTTCGGCGGTCGTCATCTTCGGCGGATCGGGAACGGGCGCGTGTACGTCTGTGGACTGCACCAAGATAGAGCCCGCGCGACCGCGTGGAAACCGATGAACGGCGGGGGACAGGGGACAGGTTACAGGGGACAGCCCGCAACGGCGCTCGTCCACGGGAAGCCGTTGGTTCCGTCGCGAATCCCGTTACGGTATCCCGCTCTCACCCCGCCGCGTCATCCTGAGGGGCCCTTACGGACTCTGACCGGGCGCGATGCATGTGGCCCCGAAGGATCTTGTGTGCGAGACTCGGAGGCGGCTCCCCAGCGTGATACTCGGCCCCGTGGTTCGGACGCAAGATCCTTCGTCGCCGCCTGGGATCACGCACGAACGGGGGTCCGCGCGGCGGCTCCTCAGGATGACGCTGTGGCGCGGGGGACGATGACGATGCCGTCGTTTTCGCCGCTCGGCCCACGCCGGCGCCAAGTGCGTCGGTCAAGCCGGCGAGCAGACGGCGGACGAGAACGCTCTCCCGCCTACGCCGTCGCGAGGAGCGCGTCCGCGGAGGCGCCGAGCGGGCGGTGGACCAGGTTGATGCCGTTCATCACCAGGCGGCGCGCGGCGGAGGCGGCGTCCTGCTCGCCACGATCCGTCTCCCACTGCGCGTGCGCGGCCAGCAGCGCGGCCTCCAGCGCGCGGCCCAGCGTCAGCGCGAATCGGCGGGCGCCGGCCTCCACCTGCGCGCGGCCGCCGCGCATGGCATCCTCCAGCCACACCGCCGCGTGGTCCACCGCGCGGACGGCCGCCTCCGCGACGGCGGCCAGCCCCGGATCGCGCACCTGCGCCGCGAGACGAGCGACTTCGGCGCGGATGGGCTCCACGCCGCCCGCGGACTCCATCGCCCGGAGCGTATCCAGCGACAGCACGTTCGTCGTCCCCTCCCAGATGGAGAGCACCTGCGCGTCGCGAAGGAGCATCGGGATCCCCGTATCCTCCACGTAGCCCGCGCCGCCGAACGCCTCCACCACCTCGCTCGCGACCGCCACGCCCTGCCGCGCGGTCGTCAGCTTGGCCAGGGGCGTGAGGATGCGCAGCAGGGCACGGCCCCCGTCGTCCAGCTCGCCGGCCTCGTGCGCACCCAGCAGCTCCACGACGCGAAAGGTAAGATGCAGCGCGCCCATCCACTCCGCGCGCAGGCCGGCCAGCGTGTCCGCGTGCAGCGGCTGCTGCGCCAGCGTCGTGCCGAAGGCCGATCGCCGCGTGGCGTAGTCGTCCGCCAAGGCCAGCCCGCGGCGCATGAGCGCGACGGCGCTGACGGCGTTCCACGTGCGCGTCACGTTCAGCATGGGCGCGATGCTGCGCACCCCGTCCGACATCCCGACGACGGGGATGGCGGGCGTGCCGTCCAGCGTGAGCTCCGCCGTGGGGAGCTTGCGGGTACCCAGCTTGTCCTTGAAGCGGTCGATGCGGATGCCCCTCAACATTCCGGCGTCGTCGCGCGTCTCCACGTAGAAGAGCGCCAGTCCGCGGCCGCCCGGCGGGTTACCGGCCGGTCGGGCAAGGGTGAGCGCCATCTGCGACGTGGCGGCGGACGTGAACCACTTGCGGCCGTGCAGCCGCCACGTGCCGTCGTCGTCCTGGACGGCCATGGTCTCCGTGCGGCCGACGTCGGAGCCGCCGGTGGTTTCCGTCATCCACTGGCCGCTGGTCCAGAACGCGGCGGGGTCGCGGCTGGTGAGGTGCGCGACGGCACGGTCGATGAGGGGCTGGTTGCCCGAATCCAGCAGCACGCGCGCGGCGCCGTCCGTCATGGCGAGCGGGCAGGCGTAGATGTCCGTCGATGGCGTGAACAGGTACGCCAGCGCGAACTGGTGGATGCGCGAGAACCGCCCGTGCGCGCGCTCGTACGCCGTGGCCACCACGCCGTGCTCCGCCGCGATGCGCTCCGCCGTGCGCCACAGGGGCGTGAGCTCGATGCGGTCCACGCGGTTGCCCCACGCGTCGAACTGCGTGAGCGTGGGCTCGTTCAGCCGGTCGGCGAGCTGCGCGGGGTACAGCTCGGCGGAAAGGCGGCCCATCTCGCGCAGCGACGGCGCGGCGTCGGCCAGCACGTCCGCCGGCAGCAGCCGCGCGAGCAGTGACCGCAGGGCGCGGTCTTCGTCGAACTGGTTGCCCAGCGTGGGCGGCGCCTGTGTAAAGCTCATCGACGGATGGGTCGTGGGTTGCGGCCGTGCGATCCCCGAACGATAGGGCATCGGCGGCGGGAGGGGCAATCGGCGAGACGGGGAGGACGGACGAGGCGGCGAGGCGGGCGAGAGGGGAGGACGGGCGGAAGACGATGGATGGAGATCCGCGGGCCAAGTCCCCGTCGCTGCGCGACGGGGGGCCCTCTCCCCCGCCGGCCTTTTTGCTCGTTCCTCGCAACGGCCGGCGACCCCTCCCCCAACTTCGGGGGAGGGGTTGGCGCGCGGGAGGGTTCTGCGCGCGTAAGTCGGTTCGTGCGGAGGCTGGGTTCTCCTTTCTCCGTGAGGAACGAGCGGGGAGAGGCCGGGAGAGGGGCGGGTTGCTTTCGGCGCGGGCTGTCCCTCCCCCAAGGATGAAGGTCTCCCCCTGCCCCCGCGGAGCGGGGGCAGGGGGTGGGGGGTGGGGGCCCTCGGCGGACCGGCAGACACCCAGCCGACGTGCATGGTCCGTGTTCGCCGTGTCCGATGCCGTTCAACCTGTGCACAATGTTGCAGCGCTCCCACGGGGCCGAACGGCACGATCGGTGAACAGAATCCGCGAATCGAGGTACAAAGGGCATCACGCACCCTCCTGCCCGATTCTTGCAACACCGTGGAACCGCACGCCAGCAAAGGCTTTTCCGATATGAGCTCCGTTACCGTCCTCCTCGTGGAGGACAACGAGGACAATCGTACCATCTACACCACCATCCTGCGGCACTGCGGGCATGAGGTGGCGGAGGCGGCCACGGGCGAAGAGGGCATCCGCCTGGCGCGTGAGCTGCACCCGGCGGTGATCCTGATGGACGTGGCCATGCCCGGCATCGACGGGTGGGAAGCGACGCGCCGCCTGAAGGCCGACCCCGAGACGGCGCACATCCCCGTCGTCGCGCTCACGGCGCACGCCATGGCCGAGGACCGCCAGCGCGCCACGGACGCCGGCTGCGAGAGCTACCTGGCCAAGCCCGTGGAGCCGCGCAAGGTGGTGGAGGAAGTGGAGCGCCTGCTGGCCCGCGTCGCCGCCGCGGCCGCGGAGTAGACGCGCGCGTACACCAACGGCGGCCCCCACGCGATCCGCATTGCGTGGGGGCCGCTTCGCGTTCGGCATCGGGATGCGCGCGCGACGTCCAGCATCGATGGCGGCCCCCCCCCGCGAGCGCCCCCTCCGCTCGCCCCGGCTCGCCCCTCCCCCAAAACCCCTGGGGGAGGTTGAACAGACGCCGATCCCTGGTGGGCCGCGGAGATCCCGGCCGCGGAAAGAGCCAATCCGCCGCGACGCCTTTGCTGGCTGTCCCCTGTAACCTGTCCCCTGTCCCCACCGTTCAGCCCCACCCCCCAGTGGCACCGAACCGCGCAACGCTGTATCCTGTCATCCGGAATCACCCGACCGAACGACCCTGAACTCCGCCTGGACCCGGAGGCACGACCCTTTGGCAACTCCCTGGATGCGCTTTGACCGCAACCTGTGGCGCGAGCGCGTGCGCGACGGCTGGGGGCGCCTGCGCGGCGCCTGGGGCAACCGCCAGGAGCGCAAGATCGTCGTGGGGCTGGCCCTGCTGGCCCTCACCTCGTGCGGCACGGGCGGCGTGGTGGCCGCGTGGACCCGCGCCTGCGCCGGCACCTGCCCCACGGCCGAGAACATCGAGAACTTTGCCCCGCGGCAGGCCAGCCTGGTGCTGGACGCCCGCGGCGGCGTGCTGGGCCAGTTCTACCGCGAGCGCCGCACCCTCATCGACATCGACTCGCTGCCGCCGCACGTGCCCATGGCCTTCGTGGCCATCGAGGACCGGCGGTTCTTCGAGCACCAGGGCGTGGACCCCATCCGCATCATCGCCGCGGTGCGCGACAACATCATCCGCGGCTGGGGCGGCCCGGGCGGCAGCACCATCAGCATGCAGCTGGCCCGCAACCTGTTCCCCCAGCAGCTCCCCGCCAGCGAGACCAGCGTGCGCCGCAAGGTGGCCGAGATCAAGCTGGCCATGGAGATGGAGCGCCGGTTCGACAAGCGGCACATCCTGGAGCTGTACCTCAACCACATCTACCTGGGCGCGGGCGCGTACGGCATCGAGGCCGCCGCCCGCACCTACTTTGGCAAGCGGGCCAAGGACCTCACCTACCTGGAGGCCGCCACGCTGGCCGGCCTGCCCCAGGCGCCCACGGGGTACAACCCCCGCCAGCACCCCGACCGCGCCGAGCGCCGCCGCAACGTGGTGCTGCAGGCCATGGTCGAGGCCCGCATCATCACCCAGGCGCAGGCCGACGAGGGCAAGCGCACGCCCCTGGCCCTGTCGCCCCCGGGCGGCGCCATGGCCGCGCCGTACTTCGTGGAGGCCGTCCGCCGCCAGCTGGAGGACCAGTTCGGCGAGCTGCTGTACACGGGCGGCCTGCGCATTCACACGGCCATCGACCCCGTGCTGCAGCGCACGGCCGAGCAGTCGCTGGAAGACCAGCTGCGCGCCATCGAGCGGGGGACGTACGGCGGCTTCCGCGGGCCCACGTACGAGCGCTTCACGGCCGGCCTCAAGCCGGGCGAGGCCGTGACCCACACGCCGTACCTGCAGGGCATCGTCGTCGTGCTGGACCCGGCCACGGGGCTCGTGCGCGCCATGGTGGGCGGACGCGACTTCCGGCAGTCGCAGTTCAACCGCGCCACGCAGGCCGTGCGGCAGCCGGGCTCGTCGTTCAAGCCGTTCGTCTACGCGGCGTCGCTGGAGCACGGCAAGTCGCCCAACCAGGGCATCAGCGACGGGCCGCTGACCATCAACATCGGCGCCGAGTCGTGGTCGCCCAAGAACTACGACGGCACCTACGGCGGATGGACCACGCTGCGCAGCGCCCTGCGCAACTCGCGCAACTTGGCCACCATCCGCCTGGGCCGCGAGACGGGGATCGAGAACGTGCGGGCCCTGGCCAAGCGCGCGGGCATCGACACGCGCATCCCCGGCTACCCGTCCGTCTACATCGGCTCCGCCGGCGTGTACCCGCTGGACATGATGGCGGCGTACGCGTCGTTCGGGAACGGTGGATGGAAGGTGGAGCCGCGCTACGTGGTGCGCGTGGAGAACCACCGCGGCGAGGTGCTGTGGGAGCCGTCGCCGCCGCCCACCCGCGCCATGGAGCCGGGCGTCGCCTGGATCATGACGGACATGATGCGCGAGGTGGTGGACCGGGGGACGGGCTACCTGGTGCGCGACCCGTCCGTGGGCGGCCTGTCGTACGACGTTCCCGCGGCGGGCAAGACGGGGACGACCAACGACAACACGGACCTGTGGTTCGTGGGCTACACGCCGGAGCTGCTGGCCGGCGTGTGGATCGGGTTCGACACGCCGCGGCCCGTCATGGCGGGGGCCACGGGCGGAACACTGGCGGTGCCGGTGTGGGCCCGTGTTATGCGTAGGGCATACCTTGGACGCAGGCCGCCGGAGCCCTGGCGGCGCCCCGCCGACGTGGTCACGCGGCGGGTGAGCGGAGGCACCGTGCTGTCGGCGGATTGCGGGGGCGGAACCCCGGACCTGTTCGCGGCGCGGCACGTTCCCGAGGCGAGCTGCCCGCGGTACGAGCCCCCCACACCCGTCTTCGTGGATCCCACGCCCGAGCTGCCCGGGCGGCCGGTGTTCCCCGGCCAGCCGCGGGTGCCGCGCCCCGAGGACTTCGTCACGCCGGGGGAGGGCCAGCGGGAGCGATAACACACACCGCAGTACCGGGAGCATGGCCGAGAGACGACGGAGTTGGAAGCGGAAGCTGGCGATCGTCCTGGGGGTGTTCCTGGTGCTGGGCCTGGCCGGCTTTGGCTGGCTGTGGTTCGGCCCCTGCGGCATGGGCGGATGCGCCCCCGTGAGCGACCTGGAGAAGTTCCAGGCCGAGGGGTCGCAGCTCTTTGACCGCACAGGCGCGCCCATGGGCACCCTGGCCACCGTCAACCGGCGGGTGGTGCCCCTGGACTCCATGCCCGAGTACCTGCCCCAGGCCGTCCTGGCCGTGGAGGACCGGCGCTTCTACGACCACGGCGGCGTGGACTGGAAGCGCTTCATGGGCGCCCTGCTGCGCAACGTGCGCGCGGGCGGGGTGGAGGAGGGCGGCAGCACCATCACCATGCAGCTGGCCCGCAACCTCTTTCCCGAGCAGCTGGACTACCGCGACCGCTCCGTCCGCCGCAAGGTGATGGAGGTGCGCGTGGCCCGGCAGATCGAGCGCTCCTTCGACAAGCGCAAGATCCTGGAGCTGTACCTCAACCACATCTACCTGGGCCAGGGCGCGTACGGCGTGGAGGCCGCCGCCCGCGCCTACTTCGGCAAGCCGGCCAGCGAGCTCACCCTGGCCGAGGCCGCCCTCATCGGCGGGCTGCCGCAGTCGCCGTCGCGGCTCAACCCGCGCGAGAACCGGCGGGCGGCGCGGACGAGGCGCGACCTGGTTCTCCGCGAGATGGCCAAGGCCGGGTTCATCACGCAGGCGCAGGCCCGCGAGGCCATCGACACCCCCGTCCGTCTTTCGCGGCGCGAGCCGCGCGAGGGACGGGGTTCGTACTTCCAGGAGCGCGTGCGGCGGGAACTGGAGGAGCGCGTGGGCCCGGACCTGTACACGGCCGGGCTGCGCGTGTACACCACGATGGATCCCACGGCCCAGCGCGCGGCCGAGGAAGAGGTCGCGCGGCAGGCGGACCGCATCGAGTCCGGCGCGTTCGGCGCGTACCGCCATCCCACCTACCCCGAGGCCAAGGGCGAGACGGAGGAGGGGCAGACCACGTACCTGCAGGGCGCGGCCGTGGTGATGGACGCCAGCTCCGGCGCCGTGCGCGCGCTGGTGGGCGGGCGCGACTACGACGACAGCAACTTTGACCGCGTGTGGCAGGGGATGCGGCAGCCGGGCTCGGCGTTCAAACCCTTCGTCTACCTGGCCGCCCTGGAGCACTCGATTCCGCCCACGCGCAAGATCGAGGACTCGCCCGTGCAGATCCGCCTGGCGCGCAACCAGACGTGGTCGCCCAAGAACTACACGGGGCGGTACGACGGGCCCATCACCGTGCGCGAGGCCCTCACGCGGTCCAAGAACACGGTGACGGTCAAGCTGGCGCAGGAGCTGGGGATGTCCACCGTCATCCAGACGGCGCGGCAGATGGGCATCACCACGCCCATCCCCAACGTCCCCGCCACGGCCCTGGGCTCGGCCGAGGTGCGGCCCATCGACCTGGTGCGCGCGTACGCCGCCTTCGCCAACGGGGGCATGCTGCCGGAGCCGTACGTCATCGAGCGCATCGAGGACCGGCACGGCGAGATCGTCTACCAGGCGGAGCCGCAGCGCGAGCGCGTGGTGGATGCCGCGTCCGCCTACGTGCTGACGACCATGCTGCGCGACGTGGTGGACCGGGGGACGGGCACGCCCGTGCGCGCGGCCGGCTACCGCGGGCCCGCCGCGGGCAAGACGGGGACGACCAACGGGGCCACGGACATCTGGTTCGTG
The DNA here is from genome assembly GCF_036280135.1 of Longimicrobium sp. Classification (GTDB taxonomy): domain Bacteria; phylum Gemmatimonadota; class Gemmatimonadetes; order Longimicrobiales; family Longimicrobiaceae; genus Longimicrobium. Next base: position 566 of record NZ_DASURI010000392.1, on the reverse strand, counting down.
GGCTACACGCCGGAGCTGGTGGGCGCCGTGTGGTTTGGCCTGGACCGGCCGCAGACCATCGTGCGCGAGGCGTCGGGCGGCACCATCGCGGCGCCCGTGTGGGGGCGCATCATGGCCCGGGCCGCGCGCGGCGGGCGCGACTTCGCCATGCCGCGCGGCGTGGTGACGGAGACGGTGGACCGCGCCACGGGCTACGTGGTGGACCCCGCGTGCCCGCCCCAGGGCGAGACGTACACGGAGTACTTTGTGCACGTGCGGCCGCCGCGTCCGTTCTGCCAGGCGGGGATGCAGTACCCGGCCATGGCGTTCGACACGGCGTTCGCGGACGAGGAGATGGGCGCCTACACCTACGACATCGAGGGCTACGACCCCGACACCGTGGGCATGGGCGACCTGCGCGAGCGCGGCATCGACTGGCCGGAGCTGGAGGCGCGCCGCCGCCGGGGCGACACGCTGACGGCGCCGCTGCCGGGCAGCGTGAGCACGTCGCCCCCCGTGGTGGCCACGCCCTCCACGCCGCGCCCGCCGCTGGGCACGACGACGTCGCCGCCGCCGTCCACGGGAAC
>NZ_DASURI010000391.1:0-5187 GCF_036280135.1 Longimicrobium sp. | reverse complement strand
GCGTCCCGGAAAGGACGTCATCTCCCAACCTAATCCGTCACGAAATGTGTCGCAATGTGTTTATCCGGTTCCCGGTAGGAGAGCTTCCCCGCTGACTGCGATCACCCGAACGCATCATCCTGAGAGGACGTTGCAAAACCTCGCGTTTCGAACGCGTCATCCTGAGAGGGTGTTGCCAAACCTGCCTTTCAACGGAGCCCAGCAAGCGTCATCCTGAGGGAGCGCCGCGCAAACGTGAACACGCGCAAGACTTTGGCGCGACCGAAGGATCTTGTGTCCAAACCACGGGGCCGGCTTCATGCCTCGAAGCCGGCGCCGAGTCTCGCATACAAGATCCTTCGTCGCCGCCATGGACCAAGCTCAGGCAGGCATCGCGCGGCGGCTCCTCAGGATGACGCTTTCGAGCCCGAAGTTTGGCAACACCCTCTTAGGATGACGCTCCCTGGGTTCCGTTGGAAGGCAGGTTGGGATCCACCCTGTGAGGAGCCGCCGCGCAAGCTCCTGCCTGTGTACCACCTATGGCGCCCCTGCGGCACGCGAGAAATCCCCGCCAGCCGAAAGATCATCTGCCTCCGAATTACAACATTCGACAAGCGTTAATCGTCCAAAGGAGTGCTGATCCACGCGACTCGCGCGCGGCCGGCGCCGACCATCGACGCCGGCCGCACGGGTCGAGGACGCGCGTCTACCGCGTCAGCAGGCCGGCGTCGAGCACGAGCTGCGTGCCGGTGACGTAGCGGGCGCGGTCGGACGCGAGGTAGAGAACGGCCTCGGCCACGTCCTCGGGCTCGATCCAGGGGACGGGCAGCAGGTTGCCCGCGCTGGCCTCGGCGATCTCCTCGGCCGTCTTGCCCTCCAGCCACGCCAGGCCGTCGTTCATGGGCGTGTTGACGCCCGTGGGGTGAATGCTGTTCACGCGGACGCCGTGCGGCGCCAGCTCCAGCGCCCACGACTTGGTCAGCCCCGTCAGTCCCCACTTGCTGGCGGCGTAGTGGCTCAGGCGGCGCATGCCGCGCAGGCCCGCGACGGACGAGTTGTTGATGATGGTCCCCGACTTCTGCGCGATCATCACCGGGATCACCCGCCGGGCCACCAGCCACGCGCCCTTGAGGTTGATGTCGATCATGGAATCCCATTCCTCTTCCGTGAGCTCGTGCGCCAGGCCGTAGGCGCAGATGCCCGCGTTGTTGAACAGGATGTCGATGCGCCCGAAGCGCTCCACCGTGGCGTCTACGGCGCGGGTGACGGCCTCGTCGTCGCGCACGTCGCCCGCGAAGACGATGCACGCCGATCCCGCGGCCTCGCACTCCGCCTTGAGCGACTCCAGGTCCGCCGACGTGCCCATGCCGTAGCCGGGATACTCCAGCGGCCGCGCCACGTCGTACGCCGCGATGGACGCGCCGCCTTTTGCCAGCGCGATGGCCGTCGCGCGTCCCTGCCCGTGCGCCGCGCCCGTCACGAAGGCGACGCGTCCCGAGAACTCAGCCATGGGCCCCGATCCCTTCTGCCGCGACGCTCGCGGCCTGTTTGCGGTACGGCTGCAGGTAGTCGTCCAGGGGCACGCCCAGGGCGTTGTTCACCACGTTGGTGGCCACCATCAGCGCGCCAAAGGCGACGAGCGTGACCATCTGCTCGTCGCTGAAGTACGCGGCCACACGGTCGTACACGGCGTCCGGCATGCGATGCGGCGTCACCGCCAGCGCCCGCCCGAACGCCACCACGGCGGCCTCGCGCTCGTCCATCCGCAGCTCGTCGGGATCCTCGCCGCTGTCGATGAGGATACGGCGAAAGAACGTGGAGCAGATCAGGCAGTCCGTCTCGCTGCTCACGGCGTGGGCGAACAGCGTCGTCAGCCGGTCGCCCAGGAACGGCTTGACGGTGTCGCGCAGCGGATACCACGTCATCAGCGCGTCGAACGCGGGGACGGAGCGCAGCAGCGTGCGCTTCATGTTGGTGATGCGCCCCACGGACTGGTGCGCGTCGTGGGCGGCGGCCGCGTCGGGCGGCATCCGCGCGTAGTCCAGCGGCTGGATTCGGGGCATGGCGGGGGTTCTCGGTTGGGGACGGTTTTGGAAGATATTCCGGGGTGCGGCGCGGGGGCAACGGCCTGAACGGCGGGGGATAGGGGACAGGTTACAGGGGACGGCCGACAATGGCGGATTCTCGCGCGGGGCAGATCGTGCCGGTCAGGGGCGGATGCGGCTTAGCAGCGCGTACGCCGTCGCGGCGAGCGCCAGCCCCGCCATCCCGCCGACAGCGGCGTAGCCCAGCACCCATTCCGGCCCGGAGCCCAGCGCGCGCGCTCCGTTCACCAGCGACGCCAGCACGGCGGCGCCGATGATGATCGCCGCCGCGCGGACGAGCGCGCGTCCCTGCCCTGGCGCGAACCGGCGCGCTTCCGGGGGATGGCGGCGCATCCATCCGCCGAACGCGATCAGCAGCACCGTTCCGCCCAGGAGCGTGCTGGCGTGCTGCAGCACGTTGTACCACGGCACGGACAGGCCCAGCGGGGACGCGGGCTCCAGCAGCGCCGGCATTCGCATCACCGCCCAGCCCGTGCGGTGCGTAAATCCGTCCCACAGCACGTGCGTAATCGCGCCGGCGAGCGCCGCGGCGGCCGCGAGGAGGACGGCGGATGCGGATGAGCTCGGCCGCGTGATGGGCCGCATGCCGGCCGGGAGCAGGGGAACGAGCGCCGGGCGGACAAGCGCGCGCCAGAGCCGGACGGCGATGAGCGTCGCGGGCACGGAGGCCAGGAGCAAGCCCGAGGGCGTGTGCCAGTACCGGCCCTGAACGGCCAGCCGCAGCACGTACTCGAAGTCCGGCGACATGGCGCCCAGCACCAGCGCATCCAGCGGCAGCGCGCGCCACGCGCGGCGAACAGGCAGCGCCGCGGCGGCGTGCGCGATGGTGAACGGCATGGGGCAGCGGATGGATGGGAGGCGGATGGCGAACGCGCCGGCGGACGCGATGTGCATCCGCCGGCGCGTTCGATGTACGGCGCGGACCGCCGCCGCGCTAGGCGTCCGCCCGGGCCCCGGCGGACGCGGCGTCCTTCGCATCAGCCCACTCCGCTTCGTCGTCCGCCGCCCAGCGGGGCCACAGGCCGTAGAAGGGCGTGCGGTGGACGGGCGCGCCGGGCTCGGGATCGTCGGCGTCCGCGTCCATCAGTTCAGGCCCTCGATGTCGCGGGCGGCGCGCTCCAGGATCTCGCGGGCGCGCTGGGCCCACTGCTCGTCGCCCTGGTGGCGCACGGCGGCGCGCAGGGCGGCGCGGCCCAGTCCGGCGAAGGCCCCGCCCAGCGCGGCCATCGTGGGGCCAAAGGCGAACCCGCTGAACTCGTCCACGCGGTCAAAGATCTCGTCCACGAGGGAGCGGTTCTCCTCCAGGTACTTTCGGCCCTCGTCCGTGATCTCGTACACCTTGCGGCTGCTGCCCTCTTCCGCCGTGGAGCGGGCGTAGCCCATGTCTTCCAGCAGCGACAGCGTGGGATACACCGTCCCCGGGCTGGGCGAGTACGCGCCGGCAAAGCGCGCCTCCAGCTCGCGGATGATCTCGTACCCGTGCCGCGGCTTCTCGGCGAGGAGGTTGAGCACCACGAACTTGAGGTCGCCGTGGCCGAACATGCGGCCGCGCTGCGGCCCGCCGGGCCCGAACGGGCCGCCCCCGAACGGGCCGCCGGGCCCGCCGCCGAACCAGTCCCACGGTCCTCCCCCGCCCCGCCGTCCCCGCGGGCCGCAGCCCCAGTCGTCACGTCCCCTGAACATCGTCGCCTCGCCCGTTTCCGGTGGATGAGTCGAACCACTTACGATCTATCGAAAGATATAACTCGCGATATATCGGACGTCAAGATATATCGTAAGAGCTATCGCAAGATACATCGGGAGTGAGGGCGGATGGGCGAGGCGGAAGCGGCGACGCGAAGGGTGAGGCGGAGAGGGAGGAGATCAGGATCGGTGCAGATGACGGAGCGCATACACCGGGATGGATCGCGTCGCTGCGCGACGCGGGGCCCTCTCCCCCGACCGCCTTATTGCTCGTTCCTCGCAACGGCGGTCGACCCCTCCCCCAACTTCGGGGGAGGGGTTGGCGAGAAAGCGAGATCGTGCACCAGGGCGCAGTTCTCCCCCTCCCCCGCGAAGCGGGGGCAGGGGGCCGGGGGGAGGGGGCCCTCCGCGGGCGAGACACACTCCGCCCGATCCGCTGGATCCCGGAGCTCACGGTGAGGTCTCCTCTCTCCGCGAGGAACGAGCGGGGAGAGGCCGGGAGAGGGGCGGGCTGCTGCCGGCGCGAGCCATTCCTCGCCGGCATGGACCACGACGCACGAAGGGGCACGGCTTCGCGCCGTGCCCCTCCGCCGATGCCGTTGCAGGCTATTCCCTGTTCCCTGTTCCCTATTCCCTGCAGTTCCAGCCGCTCACCAGTCGAACACCGTCAGGATGCTCGAATAGTCATCCGTCCACGTCTCCAGCCCCGCCTGCAGCCGGGGCTCCCACCAGGGACGCTGCGTCAGCACGGGGCCCAGGTCCTCCAGGCGGCGGGCCAGGGCGATCCAGGTGGAGTTGCTCTCGTACAGGTTGGACCGGCGGTCCGGCGGGCCCTGCCCGGCGCGCGCCGCCAGCCCGCGGTCGCGCGCCAGGGCCGCGATCACCGGCTCCAGGTTGAGGTACCGGTTGCTCACGTGGAACGCGATGATGCCGCCCGGCGCCAGCCGCGACAGGTACGTGTCCAGGGCCTCGCGCGTCACCAGGTGCACGGGGATGGCGTCGCTGCTGAACGCGTCCAGCAGGATCAGGTCGTAGCGCGCCGCCGAGTCCGCCTGCAGCGAGAGCCGCGCGTCGCCCAGCACCACGCGCGGCGGCGACGGCGCGTCGGACAGGTAGGTGAAGAACGCCGTGTCGCGCGCGATGCGCTCGATCCCCGGGTCGATCTCGTAGAACGTCCACTGCTCGCCGGGCTGGATGTACGCCGCCGTCGTCCCCGTGCCCAGGCCCACCACGGCCACGCGCCGCTCGCCCTGCTTCATCACCGAGGCAAAGAAGATCTGCCCCAGCGGGCCCCGCTCCAGGTAGTACGTCAGCGGCGTGTTCCGGCGCTCCGGCTGCAGGCTCTGCGCGCCGTGCAGGGTGCTGCCGTGGCGCAGCACGTGGAACCCGCCGTTCTGCTCGTACTCCATCACCTTGTAGC
>NZ_DASURI010000390.1:0-2131 GCF_036280135.1 Longimicrobium sp. | reverse complement strand
TGCAGTGCGTGAGTGCGTCAGTGCGTCAGTGCGGGAGTTGGCGGAATCACCCACTTCCGCACTCACGGACTCACGCACTCCCGCACGTTCCGTCCAGCGCACGCGGTCGCCCGTGCGGTACAGCCGCCCGCCGGGCGCGCGCCCGAACGGATCGGGGAGAAAGCGCTCCGCCGTCAGCGCCGGGCGGCCCAGGTAGCCGCGGGCCAGCAGCGGCCCGCCGACGTACAGCTCGCCCGCCACGCCCGCGGGCACGGGCTCGCCGCGCGCGTCCAGCACGTAGACCGAGCGACCCGGGAGCGGCCGGCCGATGGGGACCGTCCGTCCGCCGGCGCTTTCCCGCTCCACCGTGAACGCCGTGGCGGTGATGAGGGTCTCCGTGGGCCCGTAGCAGTTGACCAGGCGCCCGGCGCCGCGCGCGTCCGCCGCGCGGGCCGGCAGCGCCTCGCCGCCCACCAGCAGCAGCCGGAGCCCCGCCAGGGCGTCCGCGTCCGCGCCGTCCGCCACCTCCTGCCAGTACGCCGGCGGCAGGTTGGCCACGGTGATCCCCAGCGCGCGCACGCGCGCCCGGAACTCCGCCGCGCTCCACGGCTCCGGGCCGCGCAGCACCAGCGTGGCGCCCGACAGCAGCGGCAGGAACACCTGCTCCAGCGAGACATCGAACCCGGCGGACGCGAACTGCAGCACGCGGTCCTCCGGCACGATGCCGTGCACCCGTGCCATGGCGGCCAGGTGCGCGGCGGCCGGCCCGTGCTCCACCGCGACGCCCTTGGGCTGCCCCGTGGATCCCGACGTGTAGATGACGTACGCGAGGTCCGCCGTGTCCACGACGACATCGGGCGATCCGGCGGATGCGGCCGCATCGCCGTCCGCGTCCACGTCGATGTCGCTGTCCACGTCGATGCGGATGGCCGACGACGGCACGCGCTCCGCCAGCCCCGCGCGGGTCACGACGGCGCGCAGCCCCGCATCTTCCGCGATGTACGCCAGGCGGCCGGACGGAAGCGACGGATCCAGCGGCACGTACACGCCGCCTGCCTTGAGCGTCCCCAGCAGCGCCACCACCAACTCCGGGCGCCACTCCAGGCACACGCCCACGGCGTCGCCGCGCGTGACACCCTGGGACGAGAGGCGATGCGCCAGGCGGTCGGCGCGGGCGTCCAGCTCCGCGTACGTCAGGCGCTCGCCCGCGTGCTCCAGCGCCACGGCGCGCGGCGTGCGGGCGGCCTGCGCTTGGAACGCCGCGTGGAGCGTCGACGGGGCGGCATCCACCGCGTTCCCCGCGCCCCACTCATCCAGCACCTGGCGGCGCTCGGCGGACGACAACAGGGGAAGGGCGTCCACACGGGCGGCATCGTCCGCGGCCATGGCCGCGAGCACCCGGCGCAGGTAGCCGGCGAAGCGCCGCACCGTGGCGGCATCGAAGAGCGCCGTCGCGTACTCCATCACGCCCACGATGCGCCCGTCCTGCTCCCACAGGGCCAGCGACAGGTCGAACTTGGCCGTCTCCACGTCCGCCGCGCCCGCGTTGCTCACGGTGAGCCCGGGAAGCCGCGGGGCCTCGCCGGGCGCGTTCTGCCACGCGAACATCACCTGGAAGAGCGGACTGTACGCCCGGCTGCGCGCGGGACTCAGGCGCTCCACCACCTGCTCGAACGGGATGTCCTGGTTGCGCTGCGCCTCCAGCGCCCGCGCCCTGACCTGCTCCAGCAGCTCGCCGACGGTGGGACGGTCCGACAGGTCCACCCGCACGGGGAGCGTGTTGACGAAGAAGCCGATCAGGTCCTCCACCTCGGCCCGGCCCCGGTTGGCCGACGGCGTGCCGATGACGACGTCGTCCTGGCCCGACAGCCGCGCCAGCACCGTGGCCCAGCCGGCCAGCAGCGTCATGAACAGCGTGGTCCCGTGCCGCTGCGAAAGCGACCGCAGCGCGTCCGACAGCTCCGCGTCCAGCGCCACGTCCAGCAGGGCGCCCGCGAAGTCCTGCCGCGGCGGGCGCGGGCGGTCCGCGGGAAGCTCGATGAGCTCCGGCGCACCGGCCAGCGCGCCCGTCCAGTACGCCGCCTGCGCCTCCAGCAGGTCGCCCTCCACGGCGCGGCGGTGCCACGCGGCGTAGTCGGCGTACTGCATGGGG